>CANBDB010000012.1 GCA_947367285.1 uncultured Clostridia bacterium
ACGTCGTGGCTATGATAACGCAACAAAATACATAACGTTCTTTAACGAGCCGACCGAGACCAATATGTATACCGCGGGTGACTACAACTGTATTTCCGACCCGATAGTTTATTTCTCGTCGATGATGCGTTATATTGATAAAGAATTTACTTTTAGGTGCGGGATTAGAAGCATTTGCTTATGATAATTTTGTTTTCCAAGTATGTTATGAAGCGTTGCAGGATTTGGCTAAAATAGCAACCCCTCTGGCGCTTTTGATGTTAGGGGCACAATTTGAATTTACATCCACAAAAAAGTGGCGCAAAGAGATTATTGCCGGAGTTTTGCTAAGAACCGTGATCGCCCCAATCATCGGAATTGGTTTTGCAGTTTTGTTTTTTGATTTTGAACCCAAAGAATATGCGTCAATGGTCGGTTTGTTTTGCACACCTGTTGCGGTTTCCATAGTGCCTATGGCACAGGAGATGGGAAGCGATGCAGAATTCAGTGGACAGTTAGTTGTTTTTACGACTATATTTAGTACGATATCAATTTTCGTTTTTTCTGTTTTGCTGAAAGCTGTAGGGGTGCTGTAAAACGTAATAATTTCATACATAGTAATCAATACATGGAGGTATATACACATGGAAAAGAGAGAACAACTTTACGAGGGAAAAGCCAAAAAGGTCTTTGCGACGGACGCTCCCGAAATGCTCATCGTATCCTACAAGGACGATGCCACAGCTTTCAACGGACTCAAAAAGGGAACGATCGTCGGTAAAGGTGTGATCAACAACAAAATGAGCAATCTTTTGATGCAAAGGCTGGAAAAGGCGGGGATTCCCACCCATTATGTGGAGGAGCTCAGCGAGAGGGAAACTCTTGTCAAGAAGGTATCCATTGTACCGCTTGAAGTTATTGTGAGAAATATTGCCGCAGGTTCGTTTTCCAAGAGATACGGCGTGGAGGAAGGAGTTGTTTTCGATTCTCCAACCATTGAGTTCTCATATAAAAACGATGAGCTTGGTGATCCGCTCCTTGACGAGTATCACGCGCTGGCGTTGCATCTTTCCACCCCCGAGGAAATTGAAACCATCAAGAAGTATTCCTTTACAGTAAACGAGCAGTTAAAGGCGTTTTGGCGTGAGTGCGGCGTAACGCTTGTTGATTTCAAGTTGGAGTTCGGCAGACTGTCCGACGGGGCTGTTGTTCTTGCCGATGAGATCAGTCCCGATACCTGTCGCCTTTGTGACAGCAAGACGGGTGAGAAGCTTGACAAGGATCGTTTTCGCCGTGACCTCGGCGGTGTAGAAGATGCTTATGCCGAGGTAATGATGCGATTGACTGCTCACATTTGAATTTGTTTTTGAGGAAGGTAATTTGTTATGTCAAATTGTGCAATCGTTGGAATCAACTGGGGAGATGAAGGAAAGGGAAGAATGGTCGATTTTCTCACAGAGGACTACGATGTGGTCGTCAGATATCAAGGCGGCGGCAACGCAGGCCACACCGTCATCAATGAATACGGAAAATTCGCGCTTCATCTGCTTCCCTCGGGAATATTCAGAGAAGGCGTAGTCAATATACTCGGCAACGGCGTGGCACTTGATCCCGAAAATTTGTGGATTGAGATGCAGGATGTAATGGGAAAGGGCGTTGCTCTCACCCCCGATAATCTCAAAATCAGTGAACGAGCTTCACTTTTGCTTCCTTGGCACCGCGATCTTGATGCTTTGGAGGAGGCGAGACTTGCCGATAAAAAATACGGCTCCACCAAACAAGGTATCGCGCCGTTCTATTCGGATAAATATCAGAAAAAGACCGTTCTTGCGGGAGAATTATTCTATCCCCAAGAATTAAAAGCGCATCTTGCCGATCTGCTTGAATGGAAGAACCTGACCTTGACAAAGGTTTACGGGGCAGAGCCCTATACGATGGAAAAGCTTGAAGCGTGGCTCTCTGATGCTTGCGAAAAGATTAAGCCATATGTGTGCGACACAGGCTTGTTTTTGAAGGAAGCGCAAAAAGAGGGCAAGAAGATCCTTTTTGAGGCACAGCTCGGCTCTTTGCGCGATCTTGATTACGGTATTTATCCGTATACCACCTCCTCTAACACAACAGCGGCATACGCACCGATCGGTTCCGGACTTCCGTCCGCCAAGGTGGATGAAGTGGTTGGTGTGGTCAAGGCATATTCCACCTGCGTGGGAGAGGGACCGTTTGTTTGTGAGATGTTTGGTGACGAAGCAGATGAGCTTCGCAAAGCAGGATTTGAGTATGGAGCAAAAACGGGCAGACCTCGCCGTGTAGGCCCGATTGATATCGTGGCAACCCGTTACGGTGTTGAGGTTCAAGCGGCAACGGCAATAGCGCTCACCAAGCTCGACGTGCTTTCGTATATGGATAAGATCCCCGTTTGTACCAGATACATTGTGGACGGAAAGGAAACAGATCGTTTTCCGTTCCCGTCGGCACTGAAAAATGCAAAACCCGTTATAGAACATTTTGACGGCTGGAAATGTGACATCAGCGGAGCGCGCAAATGGGAGGATCTTCCCAAAGCGGCACAGGATTACGTGATGTTCATTGAAAAAGAGATTGGATGTACGATCAAATACGTTTCGGTCGGTCCCGAGCGCGACAGCATTGTGATTAGATAAGTGGAGGCGCGAATGGCATATAAAATACTCAATAAGAAGGATTTGAATACACAGGTTTTTCTGATGGAGATCGATGCTCCTGCAGTAGCGAGAAAGGCTGAGCCGGGACAGTTTATCATATTGCGCATTGATGAGTACGGTGAGCGTGTACCGTTTACAATTGCAGATTTTGACAGAGAAAAGGGAACGGTCACAATTATTGTTCAAGCAGTTGGTAAAACCACGAGAGATATGCAAAAGCTCCGCACGGGGGACAGTATCCTCGATTTTGCGGGCCCCTTGGGAATGCCTACACCCTTAGAGGGAAAGAAAAAGGTCGCCGTGATTGGCGGTGGACTGGGAACAGCGATCGCTTATCCGCAGGCGAAAAAGCTGAAAGCACTTGGTGCGTCTGTTACAGTGATCACGGGCTTTCGCAGTGAGGATTTTATCATTCTCAAGGATGAGATGCAGGCTGTGGCGGATAAGCTGATCATTACGACCGACGACGGCTCCAACGGAACAAAAGGATTTGTAACGGATCACTTGAAGGAAGAACTTGAGGCAGGAGAACGATTTGATGAAGTCATTGCAATCGGACCTCTTGCGATGATGAGAGCGGTTTGTCGATTGACCAAGGAATATGGTGTTTCCACCACCGTTTCAATGAATCCCGTTATGATCGACGGCACGGGAATGTGCGGCGGCTGCCGTGTCATCGTTGGCGAAGAAGTGAAGTTCGCCTGCGTTGACGGTCCCGACTTCGATGGTCATCTCATAGATTGGGATGCCGCTATGAAGCGTGGACAGATGTTCAAGGAACAGGAAAAGCGTTCCTGTACCGATGGACGTTGCAGAATATACGGAAAGGAGCAGCGTAATGGCTAATATGTCACTGAAAAAGAATCCGATGCCGGAGCAGGCCCCCGGTGTTAGAAATAAGAATTTTTTCGAGGTAACGACGGGCTATACCGCAGAAATGGCGATCGACGAAGCACAGCGTTGCTTGAATTGCAAAAACAAGCCGTGTATGACGGGATGCCCTGTAGCCGTTAAGATCCCCGAGTTTATTTCTCTTGTTGCTAAGGGTGAATTTGAAGCGGCTTATGAGAAAATCACCGAGACCAACGCGCTGCCCGCCGTCTGCGGAAGAGTGTGTCCGCAGGAGAAACAGTGCGAATCCAAGTGTGTTCGAGGCATCAAGGGTGAGCCCGTTGCCATTGGAAGACTGGAACGCTTTGTTGCCGATTGGCATATGGCAAACGGGGAGGATATGCTTACAGAGCCGCAAAAGAATGGCAAAAAGGTTGCCGTTGTCGGCTCGGGTCCTTCCGGGCTTACTGCCGCGGGAGACCTTGCTAAGCTCGGTTATGACGTTACGGTTTACGAGGCTTTCCACACGGCGGGCGGTGTTCTGATGTACGGAATACCTGAATTCAGACTTCCTAAAACTATCGTGCAGACCGAGATTGATAAGCTGAAAAGCATCGGCGTTAAGATAGAAACAAATACTATCATAGGAAAAACAATTTTGATTGATGAGCTTTTGGAAAATATGGGCTTTGATGCGGTGTATATTGGTTCGGGAGCAGGACTTCCATCTTTCCTCGGAATCGAAGGTGAGAGCCTCAACGGCGTTTATTCTGCAAACGAGTTCCTCACCAGAATCAATTTGATGAAGGGCTATCGTTTCCCCGAATACGATACTCCGGTGTACGTTGGTAAGAATGTTGCTGTGTTCGGAGGCGGTAACGTGGCGATGGATGCGGCGAGAAGCGCAAAAAGGCTCGGCGCAGAAAACGTATATATTATTTACCGCCGAGGCAAAGAGGAGCTTCCTGCAAGAGCGGAGGAGGTCTTTCATGCGGAGGAAGAAGGTGTAGAGTTCCTGCTTCTTCAAAATCCGACGAAATTTATCGGAGATGAAAATGGATGGCTTACGGGTGTCGAGGTCATCAGCATGGAGCTTGGCGAGCCGGATGCAAGCGGCAGAAAACGTCCCGTTACCATCGAAGGCTCCGAACATATCATAGAGATTGATACTGCGGTGGTTTCCATTGGGCAAACGCCTAACCCACTGATCAAGAAAACGACCAAGGGCCTTGAAACGAACAAGCGCGGCTGTATCGTTGCCGATGAAAATGGCGCAACATCAAAGGCGTTTGTATATGCGGGTGGTGACGTTGTGACAGGTGCCGCAACGGTCATTCTTGCTATGGGCGCAGGAAAAACAGCGGCTATGGCGATCCACAAAGAACTCACGACAAAAGGAGAATGAATATGACAAGCAAATACGAATCCCCCTTATCCTCGCGTTACGCATCTGAATATATGCTGAGCCTGTTTTCAAGTGACACCCGCTATAGCACGTGGCGTCGCCTTTGGGTGTCCCTTGCAAAAGCTGAACACGCGCTTGGGCTTCCCGTGACCGAAGGACAGGTTGCGGAGCTTGAAGCACATACGACCGACATAGATTATGCGTGTGTTGCCGCACGTGAAAAAGAAGTTCGGCACGACGTAATGGCTCACGTCTATGCCTATGGGCAAGCTGCCCCTTCTGCCGCGGGTATCATACATCTTGGCGCGACAAGCTGCTTTGTTACCGATAACGCAGATCTCATAATTTACCGTGATGCTCTGCGCTATTTACGTGCAGAGCTGTTGGTGGTTTTAGAGAATCTTTCCAAATTCGCCGAAAAATATAAGGAGATGCCCACTCTCGGCTATACGCACTATCAGCCGGCACAGCTTGTAACGGTTGGTAAGCGCGCAACGCTTTGGATGCAGGATTTTTTGTCAGACCTGAATGAAATAGATTTTGCTATCGAGAATATCAAGCTACTCGGCTGTCGCGGAACGACGGGTACTGAGGCAAGCTTTGTGGAGCTCTTTGAGGGGGATACCGCAAAGATCGACGAAATGAACCGAATGATCTGTAAAGATTTCGGATTTGACGAGTGCTTTGATGTAGCAGGGCAGACCTATCCTCGAAAGGTTGATTCAAGGATTCTGAACGCGCTTTCCTCTATCGCGCAGAGTGCGTACAGAATGGCGAATGACATTCGTTTGCTCCAGCATGACAGACAGGTAGAAGAACCCTTTGAAAAGAATCAGATCGGTTCCTCTGCTATGGCATACAAGCGCAACCCAATGCGAAGTGAGCGTATTTGCTCGCTGGCCCGCTATTTAATGACGGATGCGATGAACGCACCGATGACGGCTTCAACGCAGTGGCTTGAAAGAACACTTGATGATTCCGCTAACCGCCGCATTTCCATGCCCGAGGGTTTCCTGTGCGCAGACGCGGTGATTCGCCTTTGCCAGAATGTAACCGATGGACTTCACGTGAACGAAAAGATCGTTGAAAAAACGGTCAAGGAATACCTGCCCTTTATCGCAACCGAGAATTTGATGATGGAGGCGGTCAAGCGCGGCGGTGACCGTCAAGAGATCCACGAGATTATTCGAAAGTGCTCGATGGAAGCAACCGCCAAAATGAAGAACGGTGAGGAATGTGACCTGACGGCAAGACTTGCCGCCGAGCCTACCTTTGGTATGAGTGAGGCTGAGATCAACGCGCTTCTGGAACCGAGTAAGTATATTGGCAGGTGTCCCGAGCAGGTGGAAGCTTTCCTTGCTAAGGTCAAGCCCTTGTTAGAAGGCGTTGACGGTTCAAGCGCAGAAATCAATCTTTGAGGTGCGTATGGAAAAGATACTTGTTTTGGACTTCGGTGGACAGTATAACCAACTGATCGCCCGCCGTGTGCGAGAGCATCACGTATATGCTGAAATCAAGCCTTATAATAAGATCACAGTGGGGGAAATCAAGGAAATCGGATACAAGGGAATCATCTTCACGGGCGGTCCCAACAGCGTGTATGATGAGAAGTCTCCTCACTATGATCCTGTCATTTTGAATAGCGGAATACCGATCCTCGGTATCTGCTACGGAGATTAGCTCATGGCGTATATGGCAGGAGGTGTGATCACCTCTGCCGAGAACAGCAGCGAATACGGAAAAACTACCGTATATGTAAAGAATAGTGTGCTTTTTAAGGGCGTTCCCGAGAAAAGCACTGTGTGGATGAGCCACACCGATTACGTAAAAGAAGTCCCCGCAGGCTTTGAGATCATCGGCTACACAGATAAGTGCCCGTGTGCGGCAATGTGTGATGAAAAGCGAAAGCTTTACGGTGTACAGTTCCATCCCGAGGTAACGCACAGCGAGTTCGGAAAGCAAATGCTTTATAACTTCCTGTTTGACGTTTGCAGCTGTGCGGGCGATTGGACGATGGATAATTTCGTCGAAAGCTCTGTTTCAAAATACAAAAAGGAGCTTTCCGGCAAAAGGGTTTTGCTTGCTTTATCGGGTGGCGTAGATTCGTCGGTCGCGGCTGTGCTTTTGCATAAAGCGATTGGTGACAACCTGACCTGTGTTTTCGTTGATCACGGACTTTTGCGGAAAGACGAGGGAGATTTCGTTGAAGCGACCTTCAAGGGGCACTTTGGACTGAACCTCATTCGTGTCAACGCCGAAGAACGGTTCCTTTCAAAGCTTGCGGGCGTTACTGAGCCCGAAAAGAAACGTAAAATTATCGGTGAGGAATTTATCCGCGTATTTGAGGATGAGGCAAAGAAACTGGGCAAGATCAACGTACTTGTGCAGGGAACGATCTATCCCGACGTGATTGAGAGCGGAAAGGGGGATTCCGCGGTGATCAAAAGCCATCACAACGTGGGCGGACTTCCCGATGTAATCGCCTTTGACGAGATTGTTGAACCATTGCGAGATCTCTTCAAGGACGAGGTCAGAGAGGTCGGTACCGAGCTCGGTATTCCTTACGAGCTTGTGTGGAGACAGCCATTTCCGGGTCCCGGTCTTGCCGTTCGTGTGATCGGTGAGATTACGAAAAATAAATTAGATGTATTAAGAGATGCGGATGCGATTTTCCGCGAGGAGATTGCAAATGCAAAGCTCGAAAAGGATACAAATCAGTATTTTGCGGTGTTGACCGACCTGCGTAGCGTGGGCGTCAAGGGGGATGCTCGCACGTATGGATATACGGTCGCACTAAGAGCCGTAACGACTGACGATTTTATGACGGCGGAGTGGACAAGACTTCCATACGATGTTTTGGAGAGAGCGTCAAACAGAATCACGGGAGAAATCGGTATGATAACGAGAGTGGTGTATGACATCACCTCAAAGCCTCCGGCAACGGTGGAATGGGAATGAATATATAGATTGGGAGATAGATTTTTATGTGTGGAATAGTTGGTTATACAGGTACTCAGGAGGCTGCCCCTATACTTTTGGAGGGGCTTAAAAAGTTGGAATATCGCGGATATGATTCAGCAGGCATTGCTGTACTCAACGATAACCTGATTGCTGTCAGCAAGGTTACCGGAAGGATTGCTAATCTGTGCGAAAGAACGGCTGACGGTAAGAATTGCCCTGGTACGGTCGGCATCGGACATACTCGATGGGCTACTCACGGTGCGCCTACCGATACCAATGCCCATCCGCACATGAGCAATGACGGCAAGTTCGCTGTTGTTCATAACGGCATTGTCGAAAACTATATCGCTTTGCGTGAAGAGCTGATACAGAAGGGTTATCGTTTTGAAAGCCAGACGGATACGGAGGTAATAGTGCATCTGATTGAGATGTACTATACAGGCGATCTGAAAAAGGCGGTCATTAAAACATCTGCAAGACTGCAAGGATCTTATGCGCTTGGTGTTGTTTGTACCGACGAGCCTGAAAAGGTATACGTGGCAAGAGAAGCAAGTCCTTTGATCCTCGGTGTAGGCGTAGGTGAAAATTACTTTGCCTCTGATGTTACAGCATTGGTTTCCTACACGAGAAATGCAATCTATTTGGACGACGGTGAGTTTGCGGAAATCACACCAGACTCCATAACGGTTTTCAACCCTGCGGGTCAGCCGATTGAAAAGAAGATCAGTCGCATCACATGGGATATTCAGTCGGCGGAAAAAGGCGGATATGAGCACTTTATGCTCAAGGAAATTATTGAGCAACCGAGAGCAGTCAAAGCGACCATAGCACCGAGAATCAAGGATGGAGATATCATTCTTGATGAAACCGAGCTCACTTCTGACTATCTGGAAAGCATCAACAAAATCGTTATTACCGCCTGCGGTTCAGCGTATTATGCAGGATGTGCCGGAAAATACGCGATTGAAAAATTGTGTCGTATTCCCGTTCAAGTAGAATTAGCAAGCGAACTGCGTTATAGCGATCCTCTTATTGATGAGCATACACTATTGATTGTTTTATCTCAATCCGGCGAAACGGCTGATACCATAGCGGCAATGAAGGAATGTAAAAATCGCGGTGCAAAAACGTTGGCTGTTGTCAACGTTGTGGGTAGCACGATTGCGAATACTGCGGACCACACGCTTTATACTTGGGCCGGTCCGGAAATTGCTGTAGCGACAACTAAGGGTTATACCACGCAAGTTTCGGTTTTATATTTGTTTGCTTTGTATGCGGCAAAAAAAATGAACCGAATTAACGACAAGCTTTATAACGATCTTTTAGAATCTTTGAAGATGTTGCCTAAGAAAATCCAGGAAGCTATCGATATAAATTCATCAATTCCTACCTTGGCAAGAAAGTATCACGGTGCAGATTCAATGTTTTTCATCGGTCGTAATACGGACTATGCAGTGGCACTTGAAGGTGCTTTGAAAATGAAAGAAATATCTTATATTCACGCGGAATCTTATGCAGCCGGTGAATTAAAGCACGGAACGATTGCTTTGGTTGAAGAGCATCAGCCGGTTATTGCGCTGTGCTGCAATGAAGCTATTATGGAAAAGACCATGAGCAATATTGTCGAGGTAAAAGCAAGAGGTGCTGAAGTTCTCGCCGTAACCTTCAAGGATAATCAGAAGATCGTGTCTTTGGCAGACGATGTGATTTTTGTGCCGAAAATAGAGACGATTTTCTCGGCGGCAGTTGAGATTGTTCCGTTGCAGTTGCTTGCATATTATGTCGCCAAGGAGAACGGTTGCGATATCGACAAACCAAAGAATTTAGCAAAATCGGTTACGGTTGAGTAATCAGTCGGAAGGAGTAAAAAATGACAAAGTATATATTCGTAACGGGTGGTGTCGTATCGGGACTTGGAAAGGGAATAACCGCCGCTTCGCTCGGCAGACTTCTCAAGGCGAGAGGACTCAAGGTGGCAGCACAGAAGCTTGACCCGTATATCAACGTAGACCCCGGCACAATGAGTCCGTATCAGCACGGTGAGGTGTACGTGACCGAGGACGGAGCGGAGACCGATCTTGACCTCGGACACTATGAAAGATTTATCGACGAGGATCTGAATAAGTATTCCAATCTAACTACCGGTAAGGTCTATTGGAACGTGCTGAACAAGGAGCGCAGAGGTGAATATCTTGGCTCGACCGTGCAGGTGATTCCGCACATTACAAACGAGATCAAGGAGTTCGTTTACAGCGTAGGCAAAAAGACCGACGCCGACGTGGTAATCACCGAAATCGGCGGCACTATCGGCGATATTGAGTCTCAGCCGTTTTTGGAAGCTGTTCGTCAGATCTCCTTGGAGGTCGGCAGAGAAAACAGCCTGTTTATTCACGTTACGCTGGTTCCGTTCCTGCGCGGATCGGATGAGCATAAGTCCAAGCCCACTCAGCATTCGGTCAAGGAATTGCAGGGAATGGGCATCAATCCGAATATCATCGTTTTGCGTTGCGACGAGCCGCTGGAAGAACCGATTTTTAAGAAGATCTCGCTGTTTTGCAACGTAAAGCCCGATTGTGTCATTGAAAATATCACCCTCCCCAACCTTTATGAAGCACCCTTAATGCTTGAAAAATCGAATTTCTCCTCCGTCGTATGCCGTGAGCTGAGTATAGATGCTCCCGCTCCCGAGCTTGAGGAGTGGCAGCAAATGGTGGAGCGTATTAAATCCAGACCCTATACCGTGAGGATCGGTCTTGTGGGAAAATATGTAGGACTTCACGATGCCTATCTGTCGGTTGCCGAAGCCCTTCGACACGCAGGATATTTCCACAATACTCATATCAAGATCGAATGGATCGATTCCGAAACACTGACTCCCGAAAACTATGAAAAGGCTCTTGCAGGACTTGACGGTATTCTTGTCCCGGGCGGATTCGGCAGTCGCGGAATCGAGGGCATGATCCTTGCCGCAAGATATGCGAGAGAAACGGGGCTTCCGTACTTTGGCATCTGTCTTGGTATGCAAATCGCCGTTATCGAGTACGCGAGAAACGTTGCAGGTATCCCTGATGCAAATTCGGGTGAGTTTGACGAGCAGTGCAAGCATAAGGTTATCGATTTTATGCCCGGGCAGAGCGACGATATTGACAAAGGGGGCACACTTCGTCTCGGTGCATATCCGTGTGAGATCAAGCCCGGAACAACGATGGAGCATTGCTACGAGACAAGCAACATCAGCGAGCGACACAGACACCGTTATGAATTCAACAATGACTACCGAGAGACACTTGCAAAATGCGGCTTGACGCTGAGCGGTACCTCTCCAGACGGCAGACTGATCGAAACGGTGGAGCTGAGCGACCGTCCTTTCCACGTCGGTGTTCAGTATCATCCCGAGTTCAAGAGCCGTCCCAATAAATGCCATCCACTTTTCAAGGGCTTTGTTGGTGCAGCGTTTGAACACGCCGAGGGAGGAAGAAAATGAGCATAGATCAAGCAATTCACGAGGAATGCGGTGTGTTTGGCGTAATCGCTCCCGAGGCGACTGACGTCGCAAACTATTGCTATTACGGTCTTTATGCCCTTCAACACAGAGGTCAGGAGGGATGTGGAATTGTAGTCAATGATGACGGTGTTTTCGTTTCCCACAAGGATCTTGGGCTTGTCGCCGAGGTTTTTCCGGCGGAGCGCCTTGCCAAGTTTCCGAGAGGAACGATGGCGGTCGGACACGTAAGGTACGGAACCACGGGCGGAAACAACAGAAACAACTGCCAGCCTATCGAGGTCAATCACCAAAAGGGAAGGATGGCACTTTGCCATAATGGAAATCTTTCCAATGCAGTAGAGCTTCGATCCGAGCTTGAAATGACGGGTGCTATCTTCCATACTACAAGCGATACCGAAACCATAGCTTATATCATCACCAAAGAACGCTTGCGCACTTCTTCTATCGAAGAGGCAGTATCGGCGGCTATGAATACGCTTGACGGTGCTTATTCCTTGGTGCTGATGTCACCGCAAAAGCTGATCTGCGCACGCGACCCTTACGGCTTCCGTCCCCTCTGTTACGGCAAGACATCCGACGGTATTTACGTAGTAGCATCAGAATCCTGTGCGCTTCGGGCGGTCGGGGCCGACTTTATCCGAGATATTGAGCCCGGCGAGATCGTTGTGTTCGGCAAGAACGGAATAGAATCGAGACGTGAGCACTGCGGCAGGAAAAGCAAAAAGCTATGTGTATTTGAATACATTTATTTTGCCAGACCCGACTCCGTGATTGACGGTATCTCGGTTCATGCTTCTCGCGTAGAGGCAGGCAAAATTCTTGCGAAGACGCATCCTGTGAATGCGGATATTGTGATAGGTGCTCCTGATTCGGGACTTGATGCAGCACTCGGCTTTAGCCGTAAATCGGGTATTCCATACGGAATCGGGCTCATCAAAAATAAATACATAGGCAGAACCTTTATCTCTCCCGGGCAAGGTGCGAGAATTGACGGAGTGCGTATCAAATTGTCGGCGGTTGAAGAAACCGTGCGCGGCAAGAAAGTTGTTCTTGTGGATGATTCCATCGTTAGAGGAAATACTATGGGGCGTGTAGTCAAGCTACTTCGAGATGCGGGCGCTGCCGAGGTGCATATCAGAATATCCTCCCCGCCTTTTCTTCATCCCTGCTATTACGGCACGGATATTGATTCAGAGGAGCATCTGATTGCTTGTCACCATTCGGTGGAGGAAATCACGGAGATGATCGGTGCGGACAGTCTCGGTTATCTGCCTGTGTCGGCACTGGATGCGCTTGTCGGTGGAAAGGATTATTGCAGAGCTTGCTTCTGCGGTGATTACCCAACAAGTGTGCCAATCGACGTAAGACGCGACAGATTTGAACAAAAGCTGTCGGAAAGAGGAAAGCAATGATGGAAAAGTATGACAGAAAAATTATCTTGGAGGATGGAGCGGAGTATTACGGATACGGATTTGGAGATACCTCGGATAAGGTGTGCGAGATCGTATTCAATACCTCAATGGTCGGCTACCAGGAGATCGTGTCCGATCCGTCCTATACCTATCAAGCCGTGGTTATGACCTATCCCCTCATCGGTAACTACGGTATTTGCGATGACGATTACGAAACGAACACACCGACGATCGGTGCGCTGATCGTTCGTGAATATAACAATGAGCCCTCAAATTTCCGAAGCGTGGCAACGCTTGACGAAATTATGAAGAAATACAGGATTCCCGGCGTATGGGGAGTTGACACAAGAAAGCTGACACGCTCCATTCGTGATCACGGTTCAAGAAAAGCACTGATCACGGATGCCGATACGCCGATAGAAAAAGGAATTGAGATACTGAGGACGAGCACGATTCCCACCGACGCGGTATCGAAGGTGAGTTGTAAAAATATATGGTACTCCCGCGTGCCCAAGGAACGGTATCACGTGGTTGCCATCGACTGCGGAATGAAGCAGAACATCGTTCGCTCACTTGGTAAGCGAGGATGTTCGGTAACCATCGTACCGTGGGATACAACGGCAGAGGAGATTGAGCATTTGTCACCCGATGGTATCTTCATTTCCAATGGTCCGGGTGACCCCACCGATGTGCAGCCCGTGATCGAAACCATTGGAACGCTTTGCGGTAAGTATCCTATTTTCGGGATCTGCCTTGGACATCAGATCATCTCTCTTGCCTACGGTGCAAAGACCTATAAGCTGAAATTCGGACACAGAGGCGGTAATCACCCCGTCAGGAACGTGGAAACGAACAAGATCGAGATCACCTCGCAGAATCATTCCTATGCGGTTGATACCGAAAGTCTCAAGGAAACCCGCCTTATTCCCACCCACATCAATATTCTCGATAACACCATTGAGGGCGTGGAGTGCAAGGAAGATCACGTGTTCAGCGTTCAATATCATCCGGAAAGCGCACCGGGACCACAGGACAGTGCATATCTGTTCGATAAATTTATTGAAATCATGCAGGAGGAGAAGAGCAATGCCTAAGAGAACCGATATTAAAAAGGTCCTTGTGATCGGCTCCGGTCCTATCGTTATCGGTCAAGCGGCAGAGTTTGACTACGCGGGAACGCAGGCGTGCCTTGCTCTTAAGGAAGAGGGCTACGAAGTCGTCCTTTGTAACTCCAACCCCGCAACGATTATGACGGATACCTCCATTGCCGATAAGGTCTATATGGAACCGCTGACGCTGGAATATATCGCAAAGATCATTCGTTATGAGCGCCCCGACGCGATCCTGCCCGGTATCGGCGGTCAAACGGGACTGAATCTTGCTATGCAGCTTGAGAAGAAGGGAATCCTTAAGGAATGCCGTGTTGAGCTTCTCGGAACGAGCAGTGAATCTATTGAGAGAGCAGAGGACAGAGAGCTTTTCAAGGAGCTGTGCGAGAGCCTCGGCGAGCCCGTTCTTCCCTCGGATATAGCCAATTCGATTCAAGAGGGTTTGGAGGTTGCAGAAAAAATCGGTTATCCCGTTGTGCTTCGTCCCGCATTTACTCTCGGCGGAACCGGAGGCGGCTTTGCTGATAATGAAGAAGAATTCCTACCGCTTGTGAAAAACGCCTTGTCTCTTTCTCCGGTGCATCAGGTGCTTATAGAGAAGAGCATCAAGGGCTTCAAGGAAATCGAATACGAGGTCATGCGGGATCATAACGATACCGCCATTACCATCTGTAATATGGAGAATATCGATCCGGTTGGTATTCACACGGGCGACTCCATCGTGGTATGTCCCTCGCAAACGCTTACCAACAAGGAGTATCATATGCTCCGTGACAGTGCGCTCAAAATTATTCGCGCACTCAAGATCGAAGGCGGATGTAACGTACAGTTTGCACTTGACCCATATTCCTTCCAATATTATCTCATCGAGGTCAATCCCCGTGTGTCACGTTCCTCTGCGCTTGCGTCTAAGGCAAGTGGGTACCCAATCGCGCGTGTATCGGCAAAGATCGGTGTGGGTATGACGCTGGACGAGATCAGAATTGCCAACACGCCCGCATCCTTCGAGCCAACGCTTGACTACGTGGTAACCAAGATGCCGCGTTTCCCATTTGATAAATTTGCCGATGCCAATAACTCGCTTTCCACGCAGATGAAAGCAACGGGCGAGGTCATGAGTATCGGAAGAACCATAGAAGAAAGTCTCTTGAAAGCGATCCGCTCTCTTGAAATCGGACTTTGCCATTTGCATCACAAAAAGTTTGATAAGGTATCCGAGGCAGAGCTGCTTGATTATATTAAGATCGGAACCGATGACCGCATTTACGCCATTGCAGAGCTTCTGCGCCGCGGATGTGATGCGGGTAGAATTGCGGCGGCAACTGCCATTGATATGCTCTTTATCCGCAAATTCAAGAACATTGTTGACGAGGAGCAAAACATCAAAGTAAGCAAGAATGACATTGACACGCTTCGCAGGGCAAAAAAGATGGGCTTCTCTGACAAAGAGATCGCACTGCTTTGGGAGACGAGCGAGCTTGAGGTTTATACGCTCCGCCGCAAGGCAGGCATTGTCCCCGTCTATAAGATGATCGATACCTGCGCTTCCGAATTCGACAGCTATATTCCGTATTTCTATTCCACCTATGAGGAAGAGAACGAGTCGGTCGTATCCAATAAGAAAAAGGTCATCGTACTTGGTTCGGGTCCGATCCGTATCGGTCAGGGCGTGGAATTCGATTATTCCACCGTTCATGCAGTACAGACCATCAAGGCGGCAGGCTACGAGGCGATCATTATCAACAACAACCCCGAAACCGTTTCCACCGACTACACCTGTTCGGATAAGCTCTACTTTGAGCCGCTTTGCGTTGAGGACGTCATGAACGTGATCGAGCTGGAAAAGCCCGAGGGAGTCATAGCGACTCTTGGCGGTCAAACCGCAATCAATTTGGCTGAGCCGCTTGCCGAGCGCGGTGTAAAGATTATCGGAACCGACTGCGAAGCGATTGAACGGGCAGAGAACAGGGATGCCTTTGAAAAACTTCTTTCTGAGTTACATATCCCTCAACCGAAGGGCAGAGCGGTAACGAGCATTGAAGCCGGTGTCAGAGCTGCAGAAGAGATCGGATATCCCGTGCTCGTTCGCCCCAGCTTTGTTCTTGGCGGCAGAGCGATGCAGATTGTCGCGAAAGAAGAAGCGCTCCGAAACTATCTGAAAACCGCTGTTGAGATCGACGAGGATAAGCCTGTGCTTGTGGATAAATACATTCGCGGCAAGGAAGTCGAGGTCGATGCGATCTGCGACGGTAAGCGTGTGTTCGTTCCCGGTATTATGGAGCTGGTTGAGAGAACCGGTATCCACTCGGGAGATTCGATCAGCGTATATCCTACCTTTTCAATCTCCGATAAAGTCAAGAACACAATCCTCGAATACACCGAAAAGCTCGGACTCGGTATCGGTATTATAGGACTCTTCAATATTCAGTTTATCGTGGATGAGCACGACGACGTTTATATTATTGAGGTCAATCCTCGTTCCTCCCGAACCGTACCGTTCCTTTCCAAAGCGACGGGATATAGTCTTGCGGATATCGCAACGCTGGTTAACCTCGGCGTATCCTTGCAGGAGCAGGGTATCTTCGATATTTACCCGAAAGAAAAGAGTCGTTATTACGTGAAGGCACCCGCATTCTCATTCTCCAAGCTTCGCGGCATGGACGCATACCTCTCTCCCGAAATGAAATCCACGGGAGAGGCAATCGGCTACGACGAAAAGCTGCATCGCGCCATGTATAAGGCGATGATCGCATCGGGTCTGACGCTCCGCAATTACGGTACGGTAGTTGTCAGCGTTGCCGACGAGGATAAGGCGGAAACGCTTCCCTTGGTGCAGAGGTTCTACAATATGGGCTTCAATATCGAGGCGACTACCTTGACGGGACAGTATTTGAAGGATCACGGTATCCGTACAAGAATCCGTCACAAGCCGAGCGAAGGTAGCGAGGAGGTGCTTGATTCCATCAGACAGGGATACGTTAGTTACATCATTAACACCCGTGCAATCCTGTCGGGTAAGCATTTCGGCGACGGTGCCCGCATTCGTAGCTGTGCAGCGCAGAACAACATCACGATGCTCACCTCTCTTGACACCGTCAGAATGTTGCTGGACGTTCTTGAGGAGGTTACGATGGGAATCTCCACAATTAACGCAAAATAAAAAGGAAGTGATCAAATGCATTTTACAAAAATGCACGGACTCGGAAACGATTATCTGTATGTGTATGGTGAGGTTCCGAGCAATATTAAAGAATTATCAACAAAGCTTTCCGAGCGGCATTTCGGTGCCGGCTCGGACGGTATGATCTACATATCACCCTCTACTGTTGCGGATTTCAAAATGCGTATTTTCAACGCAGACGGAAGTGAAGCCAAAATGTGCGGAAACGGTATTCGTTGTGTCGGCAAATACGTTTACGATAAAGGCTATACCGATAAAAAGAGTTTGACGGTTGAGACACTTTCAGGAATCAAGACATTGGAGCTTGGTGTCAGCTTCGGTAAGGTCAAAAGCGTGACCGTAGATATGGGACAAGCTGTTCCTGCCGAAGATATGACGTTAAATATTGATGGTGAAACGGTCGTTTTGACTCCCGTATCTGTCGGTAATCCTCATGCGGTTATCTTTGTTGATGATATCGAAAAAGCACCTCTCACCACACTTGGACCGAAGATCGAGCATCACGAGGCGTTTGCGGACGGAGTGAACGTAGAATTTGTTCAGGTGCTTGGGAATAGCGAGCTTCGTATGAAAGTATGGGAGAGGGGAAGCGGCGTGACGATGGCTTGCGGAACGGGTGCGTGTGCCTCTGCTACTGCTGCGGTCAAGAAAAAATGTTGCGCATATTGTGAGCCGATCTCGGTTCATCTTGACGGCGGTACCTTGAAAATCACTGTCACGCCTGATAACAAGGTGACTATGACAGGCCCCGCAGAATTTGTTTATGAAGGAGAGACGATGGAATGATTACACCTAATATGCACTATAGAGACCTTAAAGAATCCTATCTGTTCGCCGGTATCGCGCAGAAGGTAAAGAAATATCAGATGGAGCATCCCGAAAAGCATATTTACCGTATGGGCATCGGTGATGTATCTCTGCCTCTTTGTGATGCAGTTATTGCGGCACTTCACGAGGGCGTAGCCGATCAAGCGAACAAGGAGACCTTCCACGGTTATATGCCTGAATGCGGAGCACAGTTTTTGCGTGAGACCGTTGCCAAGCACTACGCTGAGCGTGGCGTGATACTGGATGCCGACGAGGTGTTCGTATCGAGTGGAGCAAGTGATGAGCTGGGAGATATTCTCGATCTCTTTGACAGACGTAGCTCGGCACTCGTCATTGAACCCGCATATCCCGCCTACGTAGATGCCAATGTGATTGCGGGTAGAGAGATCGTTCATCTTGCATCAGGAAAGGAAGATGGATTTTTACCCGAGCCGAGAGAGAATTTTAAGGCTGATATTCTCTATATTTGTTCTCCCAACAATCCTACGGGGGCAGTGTTTAGCAGAAATCAGCTTCAGGCGTGGGTGGACTTTGCCAACGAAAACGGCGCGATCATTCTGTTTGATGCCGCGTATGAGGCATTCATCGAGGATGAAACACTCCCACACAGTATCTTCGAGCTTGACGGAGCAGAAACATGTGCCATAGAAATCTGCTCACTTTCCAAGACCGCAGGCTTTACCGGAACCCGTCTCGGCTATACCGTGATTCCGAAAGCATTGAATCGTTGCGGTATGAACTTTAATGCAATGTGGGTGCGTAACCGTACCACCAAAACAAACGGTGTTTCTTATATCATTCAAAAGGGCGGTGCTGCTGTATTTACGCCCGAAGGTCAGGCACAGATTAAGGCGAACATTCAAATCTATAAGAACAATGCCAAGGTCTTGATGGAAGCCCTTGATCAGCTCGGCATTTGGTACACGGGCGGTAAGAACGCACCGTACATTTGGTTGAAGTGCCCGAACGGTATGGGAAGTTGGGAGTTTTTCGATTATCTTTTGAACGAGATACAGGTCGTGGGTACGCCGGGAGAAGGCTTTGGTGCTTGCGGAGAGGGATATTTCCGCTTTTCAACCTTTGGTAGTCCCGAGGATACAAAAGAAGCAGCCCGTCGTCTTTGCGAGCTGCTTGGCGGGAAGTGATATTATGAGAGATTATAAGATCGAATTTGAAAAAAGAGTAGAATTTATAAAATCGGTTCTTGCGGAAAGCGGAGCAAAGGGTATCGTCTATGGCAATAGCGGCGGTAAGGACTCCGCACTTGTCGGCATCCTTTGCAAAGCCGCTTGTGACAATACAATCGGGATCATTATGCCTTGTACGTCAAAGCGTAACTATGATGAGGATACTGTAGATGCAATGGCGGTAGCCGAGCAGTACGGTATTGAAACGAGAACGGTAGATCTGACGCCCGTAAAGGAAGCGGAGCTAAAAGCATTGGAGGGAGTAACAACCCCAAACATTGCCGCACTTGCAAATATGGCTCCCCGGATCCGTATGCTGACACTCTATGCAATCGCCGCAAGCGAAGGCAGACTTGTGGTAGGTACGGGAAACCGTAGTGAAGCCTACGTTGGATATTTCACAAAATGGGGAGATGGTGCTCACGATTTCAATCCGATCTCTGACCTGACCGTAACCGAGATCTATGAATTTCTCCGCTACCTGAATGCTCCAAAACATATCATAGAAAAGGCTCCGTCAGCGGCACTTTTTGACGGTCAGACCGACGAGAGTGAAATGGGTGTGACGTATGCCGAGCTTGACGCGGTTCTTTGCGGCAAAGAAATTCCAAGTGAAAAAAGAAAAATTATTGATAAGCTTCATCATCAAAGCGAGCATAAGAGAAAGGAAATTGCTGTTTACGGCAAATAAGATTATGATAATATGCTTCCTGCAATCTTTCTTCCTATTGCATATGTACCATTATCTGTTTGGGTGATGACACTGTTGGCGTAAATTCAAAAGCGTCGTTTGTTTAAGGCAATCGACGTTATATATTCTCCTTATACCTACACACGCCAAAGCTCTGCTTTTCGCGTGTCAGAATGGTATCGGGAATCTTCACAAGCCACTTATGGCTGAAATTCGTGCTACCGAAATAGGCATCGAAGCTCGCCACGGGCAGGACTACCCAATCGGAGTCCTCGGGTTTGTTGGCGCGGTAGTAGGCTATGAGCGTATGAATGACTTCATTTGGAATATCCTTGGGTGTAAGTGCGGCAACCGCTTGAATATCCTCGTCGGAAAGAGATATTTCATCCTTGCGAAGCGCGCCAAGCTCCAACGCATCGGCAAGGATATCGTCAAAGCGGAGCACCCACGCGCCCTTGGTGGAGCGCGAGAAGATCGGCGTTTGGAACTGCTTGACCTTGTTGCGCCATTCCTTGTCAAAGCCGTTTGCAAGCGCTTCACAGTTGTTCTGCGCGGTCTTGCTTACAAGTGCAGGATTGTCCCTCACGAAGTCAATAATGACATGAACGTGACGGTAGAACCAACCGCCGCCGTTCTCGTCCACAAGCGAGGGAAACTCTCCGCTATACTCCCGAAAGTCCGTTCGGTACTGCCACTCCTCTTTAGGGGTGGCTTTTTTGCTGTCGGGAATACTGCACCAAGCGAGAAGCGCTTGATGGGTAAGGTCTATTCTATCTTTCGGATTTTCGTCGAGGATATTGCCGTCTGAATCGTGAAAGAGATACCCACGGGCAAGGATAGTCAATATCCGCGCCATACCCTCAAAGTCGGTCAAGGTGGTGTAAGTAAACCGCCCGAGATAGGAATTGTCGCGCTTTCCCGTCGCCGTATAGCTTACGGGACTTGTATATTGCAAAAACTCTGTCCATTCGTTTAGCATAGTGGCACCTCCTTGGCGTATTTTTCGATCATATCGGGCAGAACCTCAAAGGCAAACTTGCGCTGACCGAGGGCAATCGCACACATTAGCGCCTTATCAGGGTCAAATTCGTGATAGATGACGCTTCGGCAGCCATTCGCAATGTGTGTTTTGAAGTCATAGTCCATACCCGAAAGTTTCTCCGAATTGATCATAATTTTGCGATAAAAATTGTCCCCCTTGCGCTCAAAGATATGCTTCTTAGTTTCCTCGTACTGAAAGGCATCGTCAAGGTCGCAGATAATGTCTCCGAGCACCCGATACCCGCTGTGACGGAAATCGGCAAAGAGGTCGAAATACTCTCTCGGAGTATCAAGGGGCAGATGGGCGAATAGGAATATCTCCCGTTCTTCCTCGGTCATCAAATGCCACTCGGATACCGTCAAGTCCTCGCGGAACTTTGCAATCGTATCCATATCGTAATGGGCAAACAGATTGTAAAGCTCGTCGGTGGTAAAGGTGTTTTCCTGCCCACGAGCATACAAAATGCGCTCAATATCGTTGCGGTGCGTCATCGTTTTA
>CANBDB010000013.1 GCA_947367285.1 uncultured Clostridia bacterium
GAATATGATTTTTCTGCATTTAATTCTTTGATAGCAGTAAATTTTACTTCAAATCTAACTCCGCTTAACGATACCTCCTTTCCACCTCTTTCAATTTTTTTATGTATGAAAGAGGCATATATTTTAGCTGTTCATTATAAGGAAATTTCTTGCCTCAAGCGTAGTTTTATCTATGAGCTTGCCGTCGTCAATAAGTCCGCGAATGGTAAAGTCATAGGATTTTATAAGAGTGTGGTTGAGATGAGCCACCTTTTCCTCTTCGCTTGCCGATTCAAAATCAAAGTTAAAGAAGAATTCACGAAGCTCAACGCAATCCGAAAACTTGCGCGACATATCTATGTAGTCCGCAAGATAGATGATTTTTTCAAGAATCGTCATATCCGCCCTGCCGGTCGTATGGTATCTAACCGCACCTATAAGCTCGGGAGTTGCAAACTCCGCATACTGCCCCGGGATAACGAGAGCTGCGGTCTTTGCGTGAAACATTTTTGGCGATTTTTTGTCCGACTCGCTCACGAGTACTCCGTTTTGCTCAAAAATCGCAATATGCTCCTCTGCGCTTTTCTCCTTCGTTATATCATGAAGGAGCGCCGCCGCGCGAAGCACGGAAATGCACTCGGGCACATATATAGCGCCAAGGCGCGCCGCCATTTTTTCCACCTCAAGGGTGTGAAAATAACGTTTTTCGCTCATTCCCTCGCCAACTTTTTTTCTCAATTTGTCAAGCATTTCTTCGGTAAAATTATTATTCATATAAACCTCACTCTATATGCGTATCATTTGAACGGACAAAATTTTACAAAATAAATAAAAATTACAAATAAAGCTTGTTTTCCTTAATATACTGAGCCACTTTTTCGGGCACGAGATGGGAGATGTCCTCTCCGTTTTTAACCATATTTCGTATTTGTGTGGACGAAAGCTCGATCTCGGGAGTCATAATTCTACGGCAAATTTTACCGTATTCATTTAAGTACTTGGTATTTTTTTCAATAATTTGCTTTTCAAGAAGCTTATCACTCTCACGGCGCACGTAAGTGGGATAGCAAAGCTTAAAAATCTCGTCAACACCGCGCCAGGTGTCGAGCTTGAGCGCCATATCCGTTCCCACAAGCATAAAGAGGCGTCTATCTTCTCTTGCAAGTGAGCGAAGCGTATCCACGGTATAGCTTATTCCACCGCGCTCGATCTCCATATCGCTTACGATAACACCAGCCTCGCCTTCAAAGGCAAGCTCGCACATCTTGAGTCTGTGGTGTGCGTCATCACCTTGATCACGAATTTTTTCGGGTGTAAGGCAGGTCGGAATAACAAAAAGGTAATGTAGCTGCATTTGGTCCATAAATGCTTTTGCCGCATTTACGTGGCCGTTGTGTATGGGCGCGAAAGTTCCGCCGTATATACCAATTCTTGTAATCTCATCCATAATTAAATCTCGATTCTCTTTTTAGTTTTGCTCTCGCGGTAAAGAATAACCTTTCTTCCGATAACCGCAACCACCTCGGAGTGTGTAGCCTTTGCAAGCTCCTCAGCCATGTCTCTTACGGTGTAATCACAGTTCTCAAGCATGGAAAGCTTGATAAGCTCCCTTGCCTCAAGCGCATCGGAAACGGTCTTAGCGAGGTTTTCCGAAATTCCGCCCTTTCCTATTTGCATAATGGGCTGAATTTGTGCCGCCATTGATCTGAGTGCGGCTCTCTCTTTTGAATTCAACATATTTTTCTCCATTTATTTTCCAAACCCTTCCGCCGCAAGCTTTCCTAAAAGCTCATCACAGTTGGGTGAAAAAATTCTTATACATTTATCGTAGTCAAGAAAGATATTCAAAAAGATATCGTCGGAAACGGAAATCTTTTTAATATCGTTCTTCTTTATTTCAAATTTTATCGGTTTTTCATTTTCAGTTGAGATAATAAACATACTATGCTTGGTGGTGACCATAAAACCGACCCTTATCTCCTGCCCCACAACGTAGCTAACTCTCTCATCAAGAACGATTGGGTCTCCAATCTCCTTTTTGAGTGGAACGAATTTTCTATCCGCAAAAGCAAAGCCCGCGGGGATAATGATTGACAAAATAAGTGTTGTAATCGCACCAAAAAGCACACTGATTGCCGTGTCTTCAAAGCTTGAGAGCAGCAAAAACGTAACAACGCCGCCGCAAATACTGAAAACAAAAAGCGATGTCGTATAATATCTACTCATTAATTTTTCAACTCCTGAATTTCGAGCACCCTGCAAAACTTCTTTGCAAAAAGCTCGGTTGCCACAGCTCTGTGGCTTATTTCGTTTTTCTCATCGGGCAAAAGCTCGCCGAAGGTCTTTCCGTATTTTTCAACGAAGAACATGGGGTCATATCCAAAGCCGCCCTCGCCTCTTTCCTCGTGAAGAAGTGTTCCGCGACATTCACCGCGCACCACAAAATCCTCGTAGGGCAAGTCGCTTGGAAAAGCGCATGCTATGGCGCTAACGAAGGCGCAGGAGCGATTTGTCTCGTCCTTCATATCAAAGAGGAGCTTTTGGTTGTTCTTCTTATCGTTGCCGTGCTCGCCTGCGTAGCGCGCGGAATATATTCCGGGTGCGCCGCCCAGTGCATCAACGGAAAGTCCCGAATCGTCGGCAACACCAATGTAGCCGTATTTTGCCACAGTGCGCGCCTTGATCATTGCGTTTTCTTCAAACGTCTCCCCGTCCTCAACGATATCATCCAAAATACCAACTTCCTTCATTGAAAGTACAGTAGCATTGGGACAATATTTTTTAAGTATTGCGCCAAATTCTTCAATTTTATGCTTGTTGCCCGATGCAAAAACTATTTTCATAAATACTCCAAATTATTCAAACAATGCTGAAATAAATTCCTCGGCAGAAAAGGGCTGCATATCGTCAATCTTTTCGCCCACGCCAATGAATTTTACGGGAATACCAAGCTCGCGCTTGATAGAAAGCACAATTCCGCCCTTGGCAGTTCCGTCGAGCTTGTTGAGAACTAGACCCGTGATCTCAGCCGCGTTCTTAAATTCCTTCGCCTGAAGTACCGCATTTTGTCCCGTGGTCGCGTCAAGCACGAGAAGGTTCTCTCGGCTCGCGTCGGGAAGCTCGCGGGCGATAACTCTATTTATCTTCTCAAGCTCGTTCATAAGGTTCTTCTTGTTGTGAAGTCGTCCTGCCGTATCCACGATAAGAACGTCCGCGCCCTTATTCTTTGCATAGCTGATAGCATCAAAAACTACAGCCGCAGGGTCGCTTCCCTCGCTTTGCTTAACGAGGTCAACTCCACTTCTCTCACACCATACCGCAAGCTGATCAATAGCTGCCGCGCGGAACGTATCCGCCGCCGCAACAACGACCTTTTTGCCGTCGGCACGGAGCTTGTTGGAGATCTTACCGATAGAGGTGGTCTTGCCCGCTCCGTTTACACCAATAACGAGAATTACAGAGGGCTTTGTTTCAAGCTTCAAGGGCTGACCCTCACCGATCATCTCCTTGAGCGTATTTTTAAGGAAAGCTCTAACCTCGTCGGCATCCTTAATCTTTTCTTCCTTAATATCGTGGCGGAGCTTTTCTATAATCTCGTCGGTTGCACCTGCACCTACGTCGGCACAAATGAGCATTTCCTCAAGCTCCTCCAAAAGATCCTCATCAACCTTGGTAAATGCCTTAAGCATTTGGTCAATGGGCGCAAAGAGCGCTTTTTTTGTTTTTTGAAGTCCTGCCTTCAATTTATCCAAAAATGCCATCCCAATCTCCTTCCTTCTTCTTAGCAATATCAGCGACGTTCAAAGAGAGTATCTTTGAAATGCCGTGCTCGGGCATAGTTACGCCGTAAAGACGGTTTGCACTCTCCATAGTACCACGTCTGTGCGTGATAAGAATGAACTGTGTACCGCCGGTATATTTCTTAATATATTCCGAGAAACGTGATACGTTTGCCTCGTCAAGTGCCGCCTCGATCTCGTCAAGGATACAGAAGGGCGAGGGGTTGACCTGAAGCACCGCAAAGAAGAGCGCAATAGCAATAAATGCCTGCTCACCACCGGAAAGCTGCATAAGATTTTTAATAATCTTTCCGGGAGGTGCGGCTTTGATCTCAATGCCGCAGTTAAGCACGTCCTCGGGATCCGTGAGCTGAAGCTCGGCATAACCGCCGCCGAAAAGCTCGCAGAATACTCGATTAAAGTTCTCGTTAATCTTATTAAATGACTCAATGAACGAGATCTTCATCTCACCGTCGAGCTGAGCGATAATCTTTTCAAGCTCAACCTTGGATGCAGTAAGGTCGCGGATTTGCTTATCCATATAATCGTAGCGTTCCTTAACCTCTTTGTATTTATTCACCGCGTCAAGGTCAACGTTTCCGATTGCACGCAATTTGTTGCGGCACTCAGTTTGAAGCTTGGCAAGCGCGGGGCGCTCCTCAGGAGTGATTTCCTCATATCCAAGCTCCATAGCCTGATTTCTCGTGAGCTCGTGGTCATCCCAAAGCTTGCTTGAGAGCTTGTCATAATCATTTTTAAGATTTGTAAGTTTATTTTCGTTAATAGAGTTTTCTCTAAAGAGAATATCCTTTTGAGAGGTCTTTTCCTTGATCTTTACGTTAACCGCGTTGATCTTTCTCTCATACTCAGTACCGTTTTTCTCAAGACGCGCTCTCTCCTCGTTAAGAGCTGCAAGAGCCGCTTCTCCCTCGGAAAGTATCTCGCGATTTGCGCGTCTTTCTTCCTCAAGGGCAACGAGTCTTTCACGGTACTCCTTAACCTTTTCATCCTGACCTTCAATATCACCCTTGAGAGATTCGATAAGCTCTCTATTCTTCTCAATAAGGAGATTTTCGGTCTCTATATCCTTTTGAAGCTCATTGATGCGAATGTAGATCGCGGTGAGGGCATTGGAAAGCTCATCCTTCTTGTCAATAAAGCTGTTCTTTTCAACGTCTTTGTCACTGCGTATCTCCGCAATAGCGGATATCTTTTCGTCATAGGCGGCAATTTGCTCTGTAAGAGTAGCAAAATCCTCTTCATAGCGCTCGCGCATTCTAACGATATTATCGTAATCCTCTTGGAGCTTCTCCATAAGGGTTTTGTTTGCGTCAATTTTCGCGTTGATTTGCTGGAGCTTAGTATTTTCGCTTCCCGCCATAAGCGCGATAATCTTTTTTCTATCCTCAAGTGCACCGATCTCGCGTTCCGCCTTTTCAATGCTTGAGGCAAGGGATTTGTGTGTTTCGGAGAGCTTGCTTATTGACTCCTCGATCTTCTTACACTCTTCCTCGAGCTTCTTCACCTCTCCTGCGCGTGACAAAATGCTTTGTCCGTGCTTAACTGAACCACCGGTGAATGAACCTCCAACGTTGATTTGCTGACCGTCAAGAGTAATGGCGCGAACCTTATAGCCCAAGGATTTTGCCATCTCGGTAGCATTGTCTATATTGTCAAATACCGCAATTCGACCAAGCATATATGAAACCACGTTCAAATATTCACTCTTGGTGGTAACAAGGTCGTCGGCAAATGCGATAAATCCGCGGAAGCCTGAAGCATCCTTCAATTCCTTGGAAATGTTGGGCGCTTTAATGGCGGTAAGGGGCATAAACGTCGCTCTACCCTGCTCGTGACGTTTGAGCGAAAGCATCGCAGCCTTGGCAACACTCTCATTCTCAACTACGATATTTTGAATTGATGCGCCGAGGGATGTCTCAACTGCAACAACGTATTTATCCTCAACGGAAATGAGCTTTGATACGGGGCCGTGAATCTTGCCCACACTTGTGCCGTCAGCACCTACGAGCTTGCCCTCGGAGTAGGACTTCATTACAAATCGAACACTGTTGTTGTAGCCCTCGAACTGATCGTCCATCGCCTTATATGTATCAATTCTCTGTCTTGTGGATTGCAAAAGAAGCTTCTTTTGTGTAAGCTCCTCGTCAAGCCCCTCCTTTTGTTGAAGAGTTCTATCAAGGGACTCACTAAGCTCCGCAATTTTCTCATCGCTTCTCGCAATATCCTCGTTGTACTCGTCAACGGTGCGCTGGGTTGCCTTTTGAGATTTTGTAAGCTCGTCATCAATGCGGGCATACTCCTGCATTTCGGAAACCAAACTGTCGTTCTTGTCGTTATCCGTGCTCTTGGCATTTTCAATAACGGAAAGGCGCACCTTGAGTTGCATCTCCTCGGATTCAAGCGCTCTCATATCGGAGAAAGCGGTATCGATCTCATTTTCAAGACGAGCAATTTCACCTTCAAGACGAGCAATCTCGTCCTCGGTATCGTCGTGCTCTTTGAATTTTATCTTTGCCTCGTTTTTGATTTGTTCAATCTTGGCAAGATGTTCTTCAATCTCGCGATTTTGCGCATCAATGCTTGCGCGGATAGCATCCTTAGCATCACCACTTGCATCAATGAGGGATTGAATATGTAAAGCATCATTCTCGTTTACACGATACGTGCTTTCAAGCTTATGATTTTTGTCAGTTTGCTCGCGAATGAGCGTGAGCAATCTCTCGGACTCGTAACGATTGCTTTGAGATATCTCGGTGAGGCGGTCTCTTTGCGCTTCAAATGAAGCAATAGCCTCCTCAGCCGCCGCAAGCTCAAAGCTTGACTGCTTATAAAGACCCTCGATACGCGCGATATCGTTTCTATACTTCTCGGTGTCGAAGAACCAAAGCTGAACGTCAACCTTCTTTTTAGTTTCAAGAAGCTCAATAGCTCGCTTTGCCTTTTCGGCTTCCTTTTCAAGAGGTCCAACCTGCGCGCTTATCTCAACGAAGATATCGTTGATACGAGTCATATTGTCCTCGGTCTGCGCGAGCTTTCTCTCACTCTCGGTCTTCTTGTGACGGAACTTTGCAATACCAGAGGCGTCCTCAAAGATACTTCTTCTATCTTCGCTCTTACGGGAAATTATCTCCGCAATTTTACCCTGACCTATAATGGAATAGCCCTCACGTCCGATACCCGTGTTCATAAAGAGCTCGTAGATATCACGAAGGCGCACTGCCCTCTTGTTTATAAAATATTCACTTTCTCCCGAGCGGTAGTAACGGCGAGTTACAATTACCTCATCATAGGGCGCGTCAAGACGGTTTTCAGTGTCGGTGTTGTCAAAGGTTACCGAAACCTCGGCAAAGCCCATGGGCTTGCGCGAATCCGCACCGCCGAAAATTACGTCCTCCATCTTGCTTCCACGCAAGCTCTTGGACGAAATTTCACCAAGAACCCAACGCATCGCGTCCGAGATATTTGATTTACCGCTTCCGTTAGGGCCTACGATTACCGTAGCGCCGTGCTCGAATGTGAGTTTTGTCTTGTCAGGGAAAGATTTAAATCCCTGCATCTCTAAGCTCTTTAAGTACAAAGCTGCATCCTCCTTTTTAGGTAGGTCTTATAAATTATATTAATAAGTTATTATTATATTATACCTCAAAAGTTCGTCTTTTTCAAGAACTTTAACTCTCTTTATTTGGTATTTTTGACAAATTTTTTCTATATTTTTTCGTTTTTGACCAACGGTTTTGGAAATTTCACCCCTGGGGCAATAAATAACTATATTTTCGGGAATTTGTCCCTCGAATTTGTTATCAATTTCCTCGCAAATTTTATCGAGATAAAGCGCACTCATTGAAAGCTCTCCAATGGCACTGTGATTAGCTCCTCCTGCTACGCAGGTCTCGTCGGAGAGGTTCTCACCCGACTGCAAACCGACTCGAATGCAGGGCACGTCATTTTCCACAAAAATCTTAAGCGCCTCTTTGGTGCGTTCAACCGCTTCCCCGTTTGTGAGCGCAGTATATTTTCCGTCCTGCATCATGGCGCAAAGCTCGGTATCATAGAACACAACGGTGGGATATATTCTCGCACCGTCCGCCCCCATCTCACAAATTTTCCTCGCGGTGTAAACTTCTTTTTCGACACTTGATTGCGGAAGACCGATCATCATTTGTCCAATGAGCGAAAATCCGCGCTTTTTGATCATCTCACAAGCTTTTTCCGCCTGAAGTGAATCGTGTCCGCGCTTGCTTGCTAATAATACCTCGTTGTCCATACTTTGAAGTCCAAGCTCAATCGTCTTGACCGCAAATTGCGACAAAATGTCCAAAATCTCATCACTTATATAGTCGGGTCGAGTGGAGAGTCTAATAGACTTTACCCTGCCCTCATCAACGTATTTTTGAGCGAGAGAAAGCAGGTCGATCATAAGTTTTCTATCAATTCCCGTGAACGAACCGCCAAAGAAAGCGATCTCTACTTCATCCTCTAAAGAAACCGTCGAGAGCGACGTTTCAATTTCCGCTTCAACCCTTGAAATATCAAAGCTGAGCCTGCCTGAAATAGAACGTTGATTGCAAAAAACGCACATATTCGGACAACCCATATGGGGTATAAAAATAGGTATATTTATATGTCTCACACCACTTTTCTCTCCTTTCATACGAATTTTCACCTTCTATTAAAAAGCAAGAAAGGGAATCACACCGAAAATGCGATTCCAATTCTCGATATTTAATTAAATCTCTCCAAACAAATGAAGTGCCTCGCGTGCGGCATTTTGCTCCGCTTCGCGCTTTGTTTTTCCTGTGCCTCTACCAATGATATTTGAGTTAAGGCGCGCCTCAACCTCAAAGGTCTTTTCGTGGTCGGGGCCGCTTGCACCCACAAGTATATAGGTGAGCGTATCCACACCCGATTGCTGAATTATCTGCTGAAGCTCACTCTTGTAATCGCCCTCGGTTTTTCCCTTTTCCCAAGCATCAAGCTTCTTTTCAAAGAAGGGGTAAACAAGGTTGAATATAATTTCCATTCTATTAGGATTGCCGTCGAGATAAATCGCTCCAACAAGCGCCTCAAAGGTGTTCTCAAGCAAGCTCTTACGCTCACGCGCGTTATTCTTTTCCTCGCCGTTTCCTAGATAGAGGAACGAACCGAGCTCAAATTCCTTTGCATAGGACGAGAGCGCCTCACGGCAAACGATAACCGCACGGCGACGTGTAAGCTCTCCCTCGGGCTGGTCGGGATACTTGTTGAACAAATATGTAGCGGCAATTATTGAAAGCACACTATCGCCAAGAAATTCAAGGCGTTCATTATGCTCAACGGTCTTGCCCTTAAGCTTCCACTCATTTGAATAAGAAGAGTGCGTAAGAGCAGTTTTAAGATATTGAATATTTTTGAATTTATAGCCGAGCTTTGCTTCAAGCTCGTGAAGATTAGTATTCTGCATACCTACACTCCTTTCTTATTTTTTCATATCCGAAATTACAGCATCAATAGCTTCAAGTGCGCGGCCTGAAATAACCTCATTCTTTGCCGCCTTGCCGCCCTTAACTCTATAGCCAAGTGGCTCTATGATGCCAAAGTTTGCGTTCATTGGTACAAATTTTCCCATTGAGCCGTTTTGAACGTAGCTCGCCATCGCACCAATCATTGTGGTGTCGGGGAAAAGCGTACCCTTGGTGCCAAGCGCACGCGCTGCGGCATTGATACCTGCCACAAGTCCGCTTCCCGCACTTTCGATATAACCCTCAACGCCCGTCATTTGACCTGCGAAGAAGATGTTTTCGTTATTTATCATTGAATAGTCATTTTTGAGAAGTCCGGGCGAGTTGAGATAGGTGTTTCTATGCATAATTCCGTATCTCAAAAATTCCGCATTTTCAAGTCCCGGAATCATACGGAACACTCTTCTTTGCTCGGGGAAAGTAAGGTGGGTTTGAAAACCAACGAGATTATACATTGTTCCCTCTTTGTTTTCCTTGCGGAGCTGAACCACCGCAAAGGATTCCCTGCCCGTTCTCGGGTCAACAAGCCCTACGGGCTTAAGAGGTCCGTAGCAAAGCGTATCGTAGCCGCGCTTCGCCATAACCTCAACGGGCATACAGCCCTCAAATACCTGGAGCTTTTTCTTTTGCTCCTCGCGGTCAAATTCCTTAATTTCCGCCTCTTTTGCACCGACAAGCTCGTTATAAAATGCGTCGTACTGCTCGCGCGTCATGGGGCAGTTGATATAGTCCGCGTCGCCCTTATCATATCTTGAGGCAAAGAACGCAACGTCCATATTAATGCTCGAAAAATCCACTATGGGCGCAGCGGCATCAAAGAAATGAAGTCCCGAGCAGCCAAGCTCTTTTTCGATATATTCCGCCATTGCATCACTCGTAAGAGGGCCTGTTGCGATAACGGTCAACTCGTCGGGATTGACACTCGTCATCTCGCCCTCAATTACTTCGATAAGGGGATGATTTTTAATTTTTTCAGTAATGAACGCGGAGAAAAGCTCGCGGTCCACCGCAAGAGCCGAGCCTGCGGGGACTTTGGTCGCCTCGGCCGCCATCATTATAAGAGAGCCAAGACGGCGCATCTCCTCTTTAAGAAGTCCGACAGCATTTATAAGACTATCGCTTCTGAGAGAATTTGAGCAAACGAGCTCCGCAAAGCCCTCGTGGTGATGCGCGGGGGTGTACTTGTGGGGCTTCATCTCGTAAAGCTTTACACGCACTCCCCTCTCGGCGATTTGCCAAGCGGCCTCGCATCCGGCAAGACCTGCTCCGTATACGTTAACAAAATCAAATTTTGCCATTAGCTATTATTCCTCAATTTGTTCCTTGATAGGTTCTGCCTCTCTCTTATATCCGCACGCCTTATCAGCGCAAATAAGGAGGTCTTTACCCTTCTTGCGGAAGAGCATCTTGCCACAGTTGGGGCATTTTTCGGCAGTGGGCATATCCCAAGATGAGAAATCGCACTTGGGGTAATTTTCACAGCTGTAGAATACAGTCTTTCTCTTACCGTATTTTGTGATAACCTTACCGCCGCAGGTGGGACAAGGAACGTCTATTTCTTTAGTTTTAGTTTTAATAAATTTACATTCGGGATACTTTACGCAAGCGTAGAATGAGCCGTATCTACTGGAACGAAGTACCATGTCAGAGCCGCACTTTTCGCACTTAAAGTCCGCATATACCTCTTTTTTAGGCTCTTTTTGTGCCACTGCCTGCTTTTCATCCTCACGGGGCTCAAGAGGCTTTGTATTTCTACACTTGGGGAAGTTGGGACAAGCGGCAAACTTGCCAAACTTACTTGTTCTAACGATCATCTTTGCGCCGCACTTGTCGCAAATCATATCCGTTTCTTCAACGGGAATTTTAATATCCTCGGAACCTATCTTTTCGCTCGCCTTTTCAAGATCGGACTTAAATCCACCCCAAAAGCCGTTCAATACGTCAAGATAATCGAGAGTGCCTGCCTCGATTTTATCGAGGTTAGTCTCCATATTTGCGGTAAAGCGATAGTCCACAACGTCGCGGAAATTCTCTTCCATAAGCTTTGTTGTAAGAATACCAAGCTGTGTGGGAACGAGCGCCTTTCCGTCGCGTCTAACGTAGTTTCTCGCAAGGATTGTAGTGATGATGGGAGTGTAGGTACTGGGTCTGCCAATTCCCTTCTCCTCAAGGAATTTAATAAGGGATGCTTCAGTATATCTCGGGGGTGCTTCCGTAAAGTGTTGGTCGGAATCAACACTGATAAGGGAAAGCTCTTCGCCACCCTTGAGGTCGGGAATTCTAATATCCTTAATAACCGCTACGTCATCACTGGGGGCTTTGAACTCCTCAGTAGCCTCGTATACCGCCATATATCCGCCAAAGGTTACGTTGTAACCGCTGGCACGGAAAATATATCCGTTGTTTTCAAAGTCAGCAGTAATTGTACTGAGCTTTGCAGACTGCATTTGAGAAGCAACGAAGCGCTCCCAAATGAGCTTATAGAGCTTGTATTGGTCGGGTGTGAGTGCTTTTTTAACGAGCGCGGGGGTAAGCTCCACCTTGGAGGGTCTGATTGCCTCGTGCGCGTCCTGTGCACTCTTGCCTGATTTGAATTTTCTGGGTGTTTTGGGTGCGTACTCCTCACCGTATTTTTCAACGATAAAGTTCTTTGCAGCCTCCTGTGCGCCCTCGGAAATGCGGAGTGAGTCGGTTCTCATATAAGTAATAAGACCCTGTACACCGCCAAGCTCCGATCCGAGATTGATTCCCTCGTAGAGCTCCTGAGCAACTCTCATAGTTCTCGCGGATTGGAAATTGAGCTTGTAAGATGCTTCCTGTTGAAGTGTTGAGGTTGTGAAGGGGGGAGCCGGGAGCTTTTGCTTATCAGCTCTCTTTACGGACTTAACCGTAAATACACCGCTCTCGATAGCATCAAGCACCTTCTTTGCCTCATCCTTGTTTTCCAAACGAACCTTGCCGCCCTCATCACCCCAAAAACGCACGGAAAAGTTCTTTCCGTCCGCATTTTGAAGCTCCGCTTCAATAGTCCAATACTCAACGGGAACGAATGCACTTATTTCATTTTCTCTCTCAACAATTATTCTTGTAGCAACGGATTGAACTCGTCCTGCGCTAAGACCGCTTTTAACCGTTTTCCAAAGAAGAGGGCTAATCTTGTAGCCAACTATTCTATCAAGAATTCTTCTCGTTTGCTGAGAATTAACGAGATTCATATCAATGTTTCTGGGTTTTTTGATGGATGATTTTACAACGTCGGGTGTGATCTCGTTGAAGCTCACTCTAAGCGTTTTTTCAACGGGAATACCGAGTACGTTTGAAAGGTGCCAAGCAATTGCCTCACCCTCGCGGTCAGGGTCGGTTGCAAGGAACACTTTTTTAGCGCTCTTAGCTTCCTTTTTGATCTCCTTGATGAGATCTCCCTTTCCTCTGATGTTTATATAATGCGCGTCAAATCCATTCTCAATATCAACACCCAAGCTGCTCTTGGGAAGGTCGCGAAGATGTCCCTTAGAGGCCACGACCTTATAATTTGAACCAAGATATTTTTTTATAGGTCCTACTTTTGTAGGAGATTCCACAATAACAAGGTTTGCCATATTATTTCCTCTTACTTTCTAATGTACATGCCGCCGGGGAGCGAGCTTATAAGTCCCTTGATCTCAAGGATTGTAAGCGACGCCATCAGCGTTCCGATATTGAAGCCACCTGCACAAAGCGCATCCAAGGACACGGGCTTGTCGCAAGGCAGCTCGTCAAATATTTTTCTCTGCTCCTCACTTAGAGTCGAGAGAATGTTTTGAGTGGCGTCGGCCTTTTCCTTTTGGTCAACTTCCGCCTCTAAAACTTTATTTTGCTCGCCGATCTTTTTGATTTTAGGTACGGCGTAATAATCGCTATTTTGCTTTTCATTGTCGTTAAGCTCTTCGTTGAGCTTTTTGAGAAGAGCCGCAGGAGTTCCATTTGAGCCCTTTCCGTGACAGGTCGATACAATTCCCAGCTCGGTGAGAATCATATTGTCAAAATCCGAGTTTTGCTCACCCACACGAAGTTTGCTAGCATCCACCAAGGGAGAGTGATTTTCAAAATAATACTTGAGTATATCTCTCGCACAGGTAACTGCAACCGCACCCTTTTTGATGAGAGTGTTCGGGCCCTCGCTATTGGGCTCTTCAATGCTTCCGGGGAGAGCGTAAACGCTCCTCGACTGCTCCGCTGCACAATCCGCCGTAATCAGCGCTCCGCTATGAATCGGAGCTTCAATCACGAGCGTGCCCTCACTGAGCGCACTGATTATCGCATTTCTCTCGGGGAAATGATTTTTATATGCGGGAGTGCCGGGGTGATATGCCGTAATCACCGCGCCTCTCTCACAAATATACTTTCTCAGTTTTCTATGTGTTTTGGGGTAAATAACGTCGATTCCACATCCGAGAACGGCAATCGTGCATCCTTTAGCCCCAATCGCACCTGCGTGAGCCGCAGCATCAATTCCGAGAGCCATACCGCTGACTACAACCGCGCCCGCGTGAGCAAGCTCATAAGCTATTTTATAGCTCGAGCGCATACCGTATTCAGTCATTTTACGAGTTCCCACCACCGACACACAAATTTTGTTGTTGAGGTTGGGGAGGTTACCCATATAGTAGAGCAAAATGGGCGGCTTTTTCATTGATCCCAGCAGCTCGGGATAATACGAGTCCGCGTAAGTCAAGATGCCCACTCTATTCCATTTACAGTAGTTATAAATTGTTGTTGCTTCGCCGAGGTCCTTGTCAAGAAGAACTCTTACCTCATATTCGGATAGGTGCTTCGCACGTCTCAACTCTTCTTCATTCGCATCATAAACGCGGTGAGGAGAATTTTCAAAAAGCTCGAGCAATCGCTGAAATGACGAGTTTTGATTACCCAGCTTTAGCGAGAGCCATATCCAATATATCAACTCCGATTTTTTGAACCATTTCAATTCCATTTTTAATTTTCCTTGTATGGTATTTGTTTTGCTTTATAGAGCTCCCACATGCATACTGATGCGGCAATACCGGCATTAAGTGATTCACTGCCCTCTTCCATCGGGATATAGAGACATTCGTTGCATGCGCTAATTGCCTCGTTTGAAAGTCCGTGTCCCTCGTTGCCGATAAGAATCGCGTCGCCCCTCTCAAGAGTGAGAGAGCCAAGTCGTCTTGCCTCGCGCTCAAGCGCCGCCGCAAAAACACGGGAGCCGTTATTTCTGATTGCCATTACCGTGTCAGTTATGGAGTCGACTATTGCAATATTTTGTGTAAAAAGTGCTCCCATAGCGCCGCGAACCGTCTTGGGATTGTAGAGATCAGCACAATCCGAGCTGATAACGAGCGCGTCTATGCCAAATGCCTTTGCACTCCTGATAATGGTTCCCATATTGCCCGCGTCCCTGACACTTTCGAGCATAAGAACAGTCTTATTTTTGAGCTCATTAGCGAGTGCGGAATAATCATCTACCTTGATGATATTTTTAAGCTCCGCGCAAACTGTAATGATGCCCTCGGGTGCGCTCTCGTCAGTGAGCTTTGCAAATGCATCATCACTGATAATGCAGCACTTTGCATTGACACCGCTCTCCTCAACCGTGAGCGCATATTTTTTTCTTGCACTCTCGGAGAGAAGTACGTATTCTATGGGCGCGCAGCACTGTGCCGCCTCGAGAAAAAGCTTTATGCCGTCGAAACGGAAAAGCCCCTCCGCTCTTCTATATTTTTTGTCCTTGAGCTTTGCAAGTCTTACAACAAGCGGGTTGCTTTTGGACGAAACGTACTGCCATTCAAGCGACATAAAACGCGCTCCTTTCTATAAACAAACTGTAAACAAATTGTTATGAAAATTGAAAAATAATCGAGTGTTTCGAGAACTTTTCAACCCTCACAATGCCATTTACGGTACAGTTTTTGCCCCATTTAGAGCAAAAAACTGTACCTATAAATATGACAAAAAACCCGGCAGACCGGGTTTTTTATTCTATAATTAGAGAGCTGCCTTTGCCTGCTCAACAAGCGCTGCGAATGCTGCCTTGTCGTTAACTGCAAGCTCTGCAAGCATCTTTCTATTAAGGTCAATACCAGCTTTTTTAAGGCCGTGCATGAACTGAGAGTAGTTGATGCCGTTTACCTTAGCCTGTGCATTAATTCTTGCGATCCAAAGAGAACGGAAGTCTCTCTTCTTAAGCTTTCTACCTGCGAATGCGTAGTTACCGCTCTTCATTACGGCTTGCTTAGCCATCTTGAAGTGCTTGGATTTTGCACCCCAGTAACCCTTAGCTGCCTTAAGTACTTTATTTCTTCTCTTGCGCGTCATCATAGCGCCCTTAACTCTTGCCATTTTTCTATCCTCCTGTTAAATTCTCTAAAGATTATTTCTGAATGAGTGCCTTGTAGTTAGCTGCCATAGCGTCGCTAAGGTAACCATTTACTCTACCCTGTCTGAGTGCCTTACCGCTCTTCTTACCTGTCTTATGACGGCGGAAGCAGTGGTTGAGCTTTACCTTACCGGTACCTGTTACAGAAAATCTCTTGGATGCTGCCTTATGTGTTTTGATCTTTCCCATTGTTTTATCTCCTTTAATATTCACTCGGTCTCCCGAGAATAATTTTTTTGTGTACAGCTTATTTCTTATTGGGCGAAATTACCATGCTGAGAATTCTACCGTCGAGAACGGGCTTTTTGTCAACCGTTCCGAACTCCTCGCATGCTACGCGGAATTTCTCCATATTCTCCAAGCCAAGATCCTGGTGTGACATTTCTCTTCCCTTAAAGCGAAGAACTACGCGAACCTTGTTTCCGCTCGACAAGAACTTGTGAGCGTGCTTGAGCTTTGTTTCAAAGTCGTGAGTTTCAATTCTGCAGGAGAGCTGAATTTCTTTAAGCTCAACAGTTTGCTGCTTTTTCTTAGCTTCCTTTTCTTTCTTCTCACGTTCAAAACGGAATTTTCCAAAATTCATAATCTTGCAAACGGGGGGATTGGAATTGCCGCTCATCATAACGAGGTCAAGACCGTCGTTGTATGCCATTCTGAGCGCTTGCTCCGTATTCATAATACCAAGCTGTTCTCCGTCTGCGCCGATAACTCTGATCTCCTTTGCGTCGATCTGCTCGTTAATCAGCATGTCTTTTGCGTTAGCGATAGGTAAACACCTCCAAAAAATAAAAAGTCGTACGCAGAATTTTCCCGTACGACACACCAAGCCCAAATAGAGCCTTAATATCAAAAATATCAACACAAGCGCACTAAAGTGGCAGGGTGAGAACGGGGTGTTCTGCTTCATTACTGATGTATTCTACCACAATGGTGCGCTTTTGTCAATAGGTTTTTGAAAATAATTTTGGGATATTTTCTTTTTCCCATCTTGAAAAAAAGGGGGCTTTGTGGTATGATAATTATATTATAATTAAATGGAGAAAATATGACGAATTTAGGCGATAGATACATCAGAGCAAAGCGTGCTCTTTTCAACAGGGCATATGCAGAGCTCAACGAAATGCAAAGAAAAGCTGTCTTTTGTGTTGACGGCCCCCTTCTCATTCTCGCAGGTGCGGGAAGCGGAAAAACCACCGTTCTTGTTAAAAGGATAGCATTCATAATTAAATACGGAAATGCCTACGAGAGCGAGTACGTTCCATATGACGTGACCGAGGACGAAGTGGCGGCTCTTGAAGATGCAATACATCTTTCAAAGGAAGAGATTTTGCCCCTGCTCGACCGATTTGCGCAAAATCCCTGCGCCCCCTGGCGCATGCTCGCCATCACATTTACCAACAAGGCGGCGGGCGAGATTAAATCCCGAATCAATGCTCAACTCGGCAACACCGATTTGGCAAACGAAATTTGGAGCGGCACGTTCCACTCGATTTGCCTTCGCATTTTGCGAGTTCACGCGGACAAGATCGGCTACGCACAGGGCTTTTCCATCTACGATCAGGACGACTCCAAAAGAGCGATAACGTCCTGCATGAAGGATCTAAACATTGATACAAAATCAATGACTCCAAAGGCAGTGCAAAACCACATCAGCCGTGCCAAGGACAGAATGATATCCCCTGCGGATTTCTATGCCGAAGTCGGCAACGATTTTAGACTCAAGCAAATCGCAAGAATTTACGAAGCATACCAAGCACGTCTTGCCGCGTCCAACGCGCTCGATTTTGACGATATTATTATGCAAACCGTTCTCCTGCTCCGCAAATATCCCGAGGTGCGCGAGTATTATCAAAACCGTTTCCGCTACGTTTGCGTTGACGAGTATCAGGACACAAATGAAGCGCAGTTCGCGCTCACGGCACTCCTCTCAGGTGGATACCAAAACATAATGGTAGTTGGTGACGATGACCAAAGTATTTACCGTTTCCGCGGTGCGACCATTGAAAATATTCTCAATTTTGACAAGACCTTCCCCACGGCTAAGATAATCCGTCTTGAACAAAATTACCGTTCTACACAAAACATTCTCGATGCGGCAAATGCGGTCATCAAGAACAACTCGAGCCGCAAGGGCAAAACCCTTTGGACAAATGCAGGCGAGGGTGAGAAGCTCCATCTCAAAAAGGTATTCGACCACAACGAAGAGGCGCGCTACATAGCCGACAAGATTCAAAAAATGGTCAGCGAGGGCAAAGAGTTCCGCGATTTCGCACTTTTGTACCGCAACAACGCGCAGTCGAGCACCATTGAGCGTACCTTTGCCAAGAGCGGTATTCCCTACCGAATCATCGGCGGCGTGCGATTCTCCGACCGCAAGGAAATCAAGGATATAGTTGCATACCTTCAGCTTATTCAAAATCACAATGATGACGAGCGACTGATGCGCATTATTAACGAGCCGAAGAGAGGTATCGGTGACAGGACACTTGAGGGTGTACGCGCCATTGCTCGTGAGCAGGGATGCTCAATGTTTAAGGTTATCGAAAACGCGGACAAGTACGTGGCTCTCGGAAAGAGCGCACTCAAACTGCTTGAATTTGCGAATCTAATAAATTATCTCACAAGGCTCGTTACCGAGGTCTCCCTTGAAACCCTTATCAATCAGGTTATGGACAAGTCGGGCTACCGACAGATGCTCATAGCCGCAGGCGAGGTTGAGCGCGACCGTCTTGAGAACCTTGAGGAATTCCTCACGGGTGCTATCGAGTACGAAAACAACTATGTTGATGACGGCTCATATACAAGCGTTCTCGAGGGCTTTATGGAGGAAACCGCACTCGTTGCCGACGTTGACCGCTATGACGAAACCGCGGATGCGGTAGTGCTTATGACCGCCCACAGCGCGAAGGGTCTTGAGTTCCCGTACGTGTTCCTTCCCGGCATGGAAGAGGGACTCTTTCCCTCCATGCAATCCGTAATGGCGAGTGAAGCGGAAATTGAGGAAGAGCGCCGCCTTGCCTACGTTGCAATAACGAGAGCAAAGCGCGAGCTTTTCATAGTGCACGCGAACCAGCGAATGCTCTACGGACGAACACAGTTCAATCCCGAGTCGAGATTTTTGCGAGAAATTCCTGAAAGTCTGATTGCGAGAGAAAGATCTCCCTACGATAAGCCAAAAACGGTATCGTCCTATATGGATCGCAGCTTTGACAAGCCGCAGTACGATACTCTCACCATAAGCGCGGTGCAAAGAAAACCTGCCGTGTCCGCCCAAAAGGACGTTCTCGAGGCAGGCGATCGTGTGTTCCACGCGACCTTTGGCGAGGGCGATCTCATCAGTGTTAAACGCATGGGCGCGGATTGGCTCTATGAGGTAGTGTTCGACAAGGTCGGCACGAAAAAGCTGATGGCGACTTATGCAAAGCTTAAAAAGATATAAAAAACATCCCGACGGAAATCCGTCGGGATTATTTTTACGTTTTACATATTAAAGCTTTCGATTTTACGAGTTACGTAGCCGACCATTCTCTTTTGAATGTAGCTTGCGTTCTCGTCAAGGAATGCCGCAGCCTCACCAACACAACCCTCACCGGAAAGACGGTACATATTGAGCTGACGAGCAAGCTCGTCGTCACCGTTTCTTACAAAGCACTCCAGAATGTCCGCAAAGTCAGCATCGGGAAGCTCAAAGAACATCTTCCAAGCCTTTTTGGAGTGGTGCATCTGAAGGTCGCTGATCATCTTATACGCAAGAATGATCTTGAACGCGCCGTCCTTACCAAACACGTCCTCACCTGCGGAGAACACGTTATTCTTCCAAAGCGCTACGGGAGAACCGAATGCGTCAATGATGAATTTATTCATTTGCTTATCGATAATCTCAAATGTGAGAGCATCAAGCGGGATTCCCTTCTTCTTGCCGTTGGCATTGAGGAAGTAGTTAAGGGGCTTTTTCTTTGAGCCGTCCTTACTGGGAGAAACCTTGAACGTATCCATATAGGCAAGGTAAGCCACCATCGCGGTGAGCACCGCAAAAAGTGCCGCCACAACGAAGAGAATCAACTTAGAAAAAATACCCTCTGCACTGAGTGCGAAAATTACTGTAACAATTCCAAGCACGAGGGAGAGCGCTGCGCCCACCCACAAAAGTATATTGATTATTTTGTTAT
>CANBDB010000014.1 GCA_947367285.1 uncultured Clostridia bacterium
TATGTAAACAGTTGTTCAAAACGCACAAAAAACAACAACAAAAATTGAATTTTTAGTGATATTGTGCAAATAAAATTCAAAAATAAAAAAACTTACTTGTAAAAATGTTGACAACTGAAAAACCTTGTGATATAATCTACTCAAGCATTAATTCTGAAAAGATTAACACCGTTATTTGCCGTAAAAACGGGTTGATAGATTTGGATAAATGATAAATTTTTTTGGAGGAAAAAACAATGAAAAGAATTCTCTCTCTTGCACTCGCACTCATGATGATGCTTTCTTGCGTAGCAATCCTTGCTTCTTGCCAGAAAGATTGCGATGGCAATCACGTAGATACAGATGGCGACTTCCTTTGCGATAACAAAAATTGTGACGCAGTAGTACGTCTTGAAGGTAACTACACTTACAACACCTATTTAACATCATTCCCTACTCTTTGGAACCCTCATACATATGAGAGCACAACCGAAGGTGAAATCCTTGGTTACACAACAGTAGGCTTCTACACATTCGACTACAACGAAAACAAAGACGGTTTCGTTATCGTTCCTGAAATGGCAGCTCAGATGCCCATCGACGTAACATCTGAATACGTTGGTGAGGAATGGGGCATTGACGAAGAAGAAACAGCAAGAGCTTGGAAGATCGTTCTTCGTGACGACCTTAGATGGGAAGACGGCACACCTATCCACGCTGTAGACTTCGTTGAATCCGCTAAGAGACTTCTTGATCCTGCACACATCAACCACAGAGCAGACTCTCTCTACTCCGGTGATATGGAAATCGCAGGTGCAAAGGCTTACTTCTACGGCGGTAGAACAGTAATCGCAAGCGCAGCTTCCGAATATTCTACATACTCTGAAGATCTCGACGCTAACCTTGTATTCACACTTGCAGCTCCCAGCACAGAAACAAACAACCAGGAAGTTTACATGAGAACATCTATGGGCTTCCCCGCATCTTATGATGCAGTTAAGTGCGCAGCTTACCTTATCGACAACTACCTTAAGGGTTCTGCATTCACAGCAGAGGCTGCAGCAGCTATGGAAGGCAAGACACTTGCTGAAATCAAGGCTGATGCTACAATGAAGGCAGCTTGGGAAGCACTTATCGGTTGGTGGCAGACAGAGCCCAACGAAGAGCTTCACTTCTTCTTGACAAAGGTTACATCTCCCGTAACAACATGGGATTCCGTAGGTATTAAGGCAGTTTCTGAAAACGAAATCGTTCTTATCCTTGCTGATTCTCTTGAAGGCTTCTACCTTAACTACGCTCTCGGTACAGACCTTGGTCTTGTACACATCCCCACATACGATGCATGTGGTTCAACAGATGAAAACGGCATCTACACAAACACATACGCTACATCCGTAGATACATACAAGTCCTTCGGTCCTTACAAGCTTACAGCATTCGAGCTTGATAAGCAGATCGTTATGGAAAAGAACGACCAGTGGTACGGTTACACAGATCCTAAGTACGCAGGTCAGTACCAGACAACAAAGGTTGTTTACGACTGGATCGAAAACTCTGACACAGCATTCCAGGCATTCCTTCAGGGTAAGCTTACATCCAAGGGTCTTGAAGCAAAGAACATCAACGACTACGTTGGTGCAGATCGTCTCTACTACACAGACGGTGCTTCCACTTGGTTCGTAGCACTTAACCCCAACGAGGCAGTATATCCCGAATGGGAAGAAACACATCCCGGTTATGATAAGTCCATCATGACAATTAAGGAATTCCGTATGGCTCTTTCCTTCTCTCTCAACCGTCAGGACTTCATCAAGGCTCTTGACCCCATGGGCTCCATCGGTCTTGGTTTGTTCAACTCCATGATTTGTTCTAACCCCGATCTCGGTGTTATGTACCGTGAAGAAGATGCAGCTAAGGACGTTCTTCTTAGCTTCTGGGGCGTATCTCAGGACGACATCGGCGCAGGTAAGCTCTACGCTGACAAGGACGAAGCAATCGAATCCATCACAGGTTACAACCTTGCTGGTGCTAAGGAGCTCTTCAACCAGGCATACGATAAGGCAGTAGAAGCAGGTATCTACGACGGTCAGGAAAAGGTCATGATCACAGTAGGTATGCCCGCTAAGATTGACTTCTACGTAAACGGTTACGAATTCCTTAAGTCTTGCTGGACAGAAGCAGTTAAGGGCACAAAGCTTGAAGGCAAGCTTGAGTTCGAATACAACGATTCTGAATACGTTCAGACAAAGTTCGGCGAAGCTCTTAGAACAAACGTTGTTGACCTTCTCTTCGGAGTAGGTTGGAAAGGTGCCGCACTTAACCCCTACGGTTTGATCGGTGCGTACACAGAAGACAGCTACAGATACGACAGAGCTTGGAACACATCCGCAGCTCAGATGGATTTCGTAGTAGATGGTAAGACATACAGAGCATCCGTTCTTGACTGGACAAATGCTATCGGCGGCGAGACAATCGAAATCTCTGAGGTTGGCGCTGACGGTAAGCTCACAGGTGAAGTTATCGACTACTCTTGTGGTACAGACGATGGCAAGCCCGAAGAAAGAATTCTTCTTCTTGCAGCTCTTGAAGGTGTAGTTCTTGCTAACTATGACATGATTCCTACACACAACCAGGCAACCGCTTCTCTTCTTTCCTACAAGGTTAACTACGGTACAGAAGAGTACGTATACGGCGTAGGTCGTGGCGGTATCCAGTACATGACATACAACTACACTGATGAAGAATGGGACGCATACGTTGCTTCTCAGGGTGGTGTACTTAAGTACAACTAATATTTAAGTAAAACCTTGCTTAGATATATCCCCCGAGAGCCCAAAAGGCTCTCGGGGGGAATTATGCATTTTGTGGGGTTTTGCTTTTTTGGCGAAATGACCCGCACAAACTCAAAAAATAGTAATTTTCACTCAAAAATTGCATTTTAGTACAGTTTTTGCGTTGTTATCTATCTTGAATTTTAGGCTTAATGATAAAAAATCGAAAGCCGTACTAAAATGCAATTTGCTTTAGCTTGTGCAAAAAAGCGCAAGCCAATGAGACAAATTGCTTTTTTGGCGAATAGCCACATTCAAAAACACGAACAATTAGTTTAAATCTAAAGAAAAAAATCCCGCTTTTTAGCGGATGGGGGTCTAATATGTTTAAATATGTATTAAAAAGACTGTTATTGATGTTCTGTGTATTTATGATCATCATAACTATGTGCTTTTTCCTTGTAAAGCTTTTGCCCAATGAACCACCGGCAGCACAGCCCGGCTCCGACTCTTATAATATCATTATGATGAAGCGTGAAGCCATGGGTTATAATAAACCATTGCCTGAGCAGTATGTAATATTCCTTACAAAAACTCTCTTTGGCGGGGACTGGGGCTTGTCTGAAAAAATGTATCCCAGCCGTTCTGTATGGGAAGTATTTACTTCAAAGCTTCCTGCTACAATGATTGTAAACGTTTACACTATGATTCTTTCTGTACCGATAGGACTTATGTTGGGTATCTATGCGGCACTTAAGAAGAATAAATGGCAGGACCACTTGATTTCTACCGGAGTTATGGTATTTATTTCCGTTCCCGGTTACGTTTACTGCTTCTTAATTCAGTACTTACTTTGTCACAAAATGATTGAGTGGACGGGCGGTGAATTTGGTTTCCCGTTGCAGATGTTGCCCGGTAACGACTACTTCTCTTGGGAAATGTTTATTTCTCTTGTACCCGCTATTCTTTCACTTGGTCTTGGTACAATCGCAGGTCTTGCGAGATACACAAGAGCCGAGCTTTGTGAGGTACTTACTCAGGAGTACATGCTCCTTGCAAGAACAAAGGGTCTTACTCGTGGACAGGCAACTGTTCGCCACGCACTCAGAAACTCCATGGTTCCGATTTTCCCCATGATTCTTGGTGAATTTATCGGTATCATTGGTGGTTCACTTATCGTAGAACAAATCTTTGGTATTCCCGGTGTTGGTCCGCTTTACCTTGATTCAGTTAACGTTCGCGACTACAACTTCTACTTGTTGCTCAACACATTCTATACCTTGATCGGTCTTGTATCAGGTATCGTGGTTGACCTTAGCTACGGATTTGTAGATCCTCGTATCAGAATGGGAGAAAGATAATGGAAAATATGAATATATCTAAAGACAAATTCCGTTTTGCCGATCCCACTCGTAGAACGGGAGATAAGAAATTTGATACAAAGCAAATGAGTTATGCAAAAGACGTATTTGTTCGCTTTTGCAAAAATAAGAGCTCCGTTGTAGCTGCAATTATCATTTGTCTTCTTGTGTTGTTTGCAATTTTTGTTCCGATTTTCTGCAATACAACTTATTCTGAGAGCCTTACTGATACCTATTACCTCAAGTATTCATACCTTCTTCCTAAGGCTGAAATATTTGTAGGCACAGGCTTTTGGGACGGTACCAGTGAAAAAACTGTTAACGTAAACAGATTTAATATGCTTAATGCTTTGGAAGCTGAAACTGGCTATCCTGCAATCACACAAATCGTTAAGGATAAATACGTTGATGGTAATGTTGAATATTATGATGTAAGAATTGACTCCTATATTTCAAACGGTATGGACTTTATTGACCTTACCGAGGAACAGTTCAAGGAGCTTCAGGCTTGGCAGAACGAAACAGGTGTCCAGGTAATTTATCCTGCTGTTAACGTAAAGGCTAAGGACCCCAAGACCGGTAAGGAGCTTATTGCAAAAACTCACCAGACCGACCCCAACGTTTGGTATGCAACCGACTCCAAGGGTAATCCCAAAATGAGCAATGGTGAGTATATCTCTTGCTATGCAACTGAGGACAATTCAAGATTCCAGTCCCTTGCATATCTCGATTATTACGAATATGATAGTTTGAGGGTTGACGGTGACCCTGCAAAGGACAATCCCAATGCTGATAACGGCTATATCTATGCGCTCGTATCTGCTACAAGAGTTGGTGAAAAGATTACTTGCTCTTATAGAGTTCGTGTACTTCTTAACAACTACTTCCAGTACCGTTACGGTCACGAGGCAAGCTTCCTCTTTGGTACAAACCAGAAGGGACAGGATATCCTTACACGTCTTGCTGCCGGTGCTCAGTTCTCCCTTATTCTTGCTATTTGCATTTCCGCAGTAAACCTCTTTATTGGTGCAATTTACGGTGCTATTGAAGGCTTCTACGGCGGAACAATCGACCTTGTAATGGAGAGAATTTCCGACGTACTTGGCGGTATGCCCTCGATGGTTGTAATGACGTTGTTCCAGTTGCACCTTGCTTCAAAGGTTGGTCCTGTATGGTCAATGGTATTTGCCTTCGTGCTTACCGGATGGCTCGGTATGGCGGCAAGAACAAGAATGCAGTTCTATCGCTTTAAGCGTCAGGAATACGTTCTTTCCGCAAGAACACTCGGCGCGAGCGACTCAAGACTTATGTTCAAGCACATCTTCCCCAACGCAATGGGTACACTTATTACAGGTAGCGTGCTTATGATTCCTGGTGTTATCTTCTCTGAGTCAAGCTTGACATACCTTGGTATCGTTAACCTTGAGTCATCAACAATGACATCCGTAGGTACATTGCTTTCTAAGGGTAACGGTATGCTTTCAACCTATCCCCACATCATTTTCTGGCCTGCTATATTCATCTCTTTGCTTGAGATCTCGTTCAACCTCTTCGGTAACGGTCTCCGCGACGCATTTAACCCATCACTGAAGGGAATCGAGGACTAATACTATGGAAAAGAAATTAGAAGTAAAGAATTTAAGAATATCATTTAAGACCGCTAACGGTAAGGTTCAGGCGGTTAGAAACATCAACTTTGACCTTCACAAGGGCGAAACACTCGCGATAGTTGGTGAATCCGGTTCCGGTAAATCCGTAACCTCCAAGTCCATACTTGGTATTCTTGCCGGAAACGCGATTATCGAGTCCGGTGAGATCATCTACGACGGTAAGGACCTTCTCAAGATTACTGAGGATGACTTCTACCGTATCAGAGGTGACAAAATTGCAATGATCTTCCAGGATCCTATGTCATCTCTTAACCCTATTATGAGAATAGGTAAGCAGCTCACCGAGGCTATGATTCTCAAGGGCAAGGCAAGACAGCGCGCTTCCAAGCTTGCATTTAACTCTACACTTGATCTTCTTAAGAAGAGAATGGTAGAGGCGATCGCAGAGGGTAAATATACAGCTCTTTCAGGTGTTGCGGTTAACACAAAGACCGCGGCTGAGCTTGAGCAGATGTGCAAGGATTTCGATACGTTCGAGTTCAAGCACACCGAGCTTCAGAGAGCATATAATGATGCATATCAGTCCGTGGTTGAGGCACTTCCTCTTATCGACGACGCTCTTTTCCACATTGAAAAGAATGCTTTTGCCGATTCCAAGGATGACGTTAAGGAAATCGTAGATCTTCTTAAGAAGGTTGCTCACGAATACGTAGTATCGGGAGACGATGTTCTCGAAATTAAGAGCATTTCCGGTATGCTTGTATCCACATATAAGAAGGATGATAAGATTAAGGATTATTCCAATACAGTAGAACTTCTTAATCGTGCAAAAGCTATTCTTGCTAAAGCTGAAGCAAAGGATGCTCCCGACTTCTTTAGAATGGGTTACTACCTTAAGTTTGCAAATCAGCCCCTTCCCGAAATGCCTGTTAAGGAGCTTAATGAGTACTTGCTCAAGTATCTTGATGATCACTTTATGCTCAGTTTCCTTAATGACATCGAGGTTGCACTCAGATATTCCGCTATCGCTTGCGATAAGGAAAAGAGAGAGGCTCTTGAGGTGGTTCGCGCAACACTTCCGGTGTTTGGTGCTGAAGGCATTCTTGACAAAACTGCGGTTTATAACGCTGCTAAGGAGGCTATCAAAGAGGTTGAGGAATCCATCGATAGACTCGAAATTCATAAGGACTCCATCGCTTATACATTCAAGACCAGCTTGATGTATGCAATTGACAACTACTTTGAGGCAATTCCCAAGAACAAGGCAGCTCAGAAGGCTCACGATAAGCAGCAGGCGAAATACGATAAGATCGTTGCTCGCGGCAAGACTCCCGAGTGGAAGGTTATTCCCGCGGCTCTTATCGACCTTGAAGATGCTAAGAAGGATATCGTTAGCGTAGTTGAAAGATTTATCGCTCACTACGAAAACCGCCTTGCAAGAGCAAACGAAAGAGATTTTGCAAAAGAAACTATCGACCTTATTGACTTCTTCAAGCTCAATGCTTCCGAGTCCGTATACAAGGTAACTCAGAGTATGGCTAAGCGTAAGGCAATTAAGCTTATGGAAGAGGTTGGTATTTCTGAGCCCGCTAAGAGATTTAGACAGTACCCCTTCGAATTCTCCGGCGGTATGAGACAGAGAATAGTTATTGCGGTTGCACTTGCTGCAAACCCTGACATTCTTATTTGTGACGAGCCCACAACGGCTCTTGACGTAACAATTCAGGCTCAAATTCTTGAGCTTATTAATAAGATTAAGGAAGAGCGCCAGCTTTCCATCATCTTCATCACACACGACCTTGGCGTTGTTGCTAACATGGCGGATAGAATTGCCGTTATGTACGCAGGTAAGATTGTAGAATGCGGCACTGCGGAGGATATATTCTATGCTCCTGCACATCCTTATACATGGGCACTTCTTTCTTCAATGCCCGACCTTGATACAACCGACCGTCTTGAGGCAATTCCCGGAACTCCTCCGAACATGATCTATCCTCCCGTTGGCGATGCTTTCGCGGATAGAAACAAGTATGCACTTGAAATTGACTTTGAGGCTCAGCCCCCCATGTTCAAGATTTCCGATACACACGAGGCGGCAACATGGTTGCTTCACCCCGATGCACCTAAGATTGATATCCCCAAAACAGTTGCTGATAGAATTGCAAGAATGAAAAATCGCGGAGGTGAACAATAATGGAAAACAATAATAAAGAAGTTTTGCTTAAAGTTGACCACCTTTGTCAGTATTTCGGCTTTAATAAAGCAGTTGACGACGTAAGCTTTGAGGTTCACAAAGGCGAGGTTTTCGGCCTCGTTGGTGAATCCGGCTGCGGTAAGACAACAACAGGACGTACAATTATCCGTCTTTACAATCCCACATCAGGTAGTGTTTACTTTAAGGGACAGAGAGTTGCCGCAGGTACCATGTCCTATAAGAAGGCTATCGGTGAGGCTGAAGCATCCATTAAGGCTCTCAAAAAGGAGCTTAAGGGCGCTGACGACGGACAAAGAAAAGACGAGATTTTGAAGGAAATCGAAGCTAAAAAGGAATTCATAAAGGAACAAAAGCATGAGATCAAGAGCGCCCTTCATGATCAAAAGCACTGCGACAAGGATCTTATCACAAAGATCCAGATGATCTTCCAGGACCCCATTGCTTCCCTTGACCCCCGTATGACAGTTCGCGATATTATCGCTGAAGGACTTGTTATCAACGGTATGAAGGATAAAAAAGAGATTGACGAAAAGGTATATAAGATGCTTGAACTCGTTGGTCTTGTTAAGGAGCATGCATCCCGTTATCCTCACGAGTTCTCCGGTGGCCAGAAGCAGAGAATCGGTGTTGCCCGCGCGGTAATCATGGAGCCCGAGCTTATCATTGCTGACGAGCCCGTATCCGCTCTTGACGTATCCATTCAGGCGCAGGTTATCAACCTTCTTAACGATCTTCGTGAGGAGCTTGGACTTACCCTTCTCTTCATCGCTCATGACCTTTCCGTAGTTAAGTACTTCTCCGATAGAATCGGTGTTATGTATTACGGTAAGCTCGTTGAGCTTGCTGATGCTGATGAGCTCTTCAAGAATCCCTTGCATCCTTACACAAAATCCTTGCTTTCCGCTATTCCTCTTCCTGACCCCGCGTACGAGAAGCAGAGACAGAGAATTGTTTACAATCCTCTTGCATCCCACGATTATTCACAGGAAGGTCCTACACTTAAGGAAATCAAACCCGGACATTTTGTATATTGCAACTCTGCAGAATTTGAACAGTATTCAAAGGAATTGAAATAACAAATGGATGATAATATGAAAAAATGGATAAAGCGTGTAATATTGATTGCAGTCGACCTTGCTCTCGCGGCGGTTCTTTCATACGTTAGATACAGGAGTCTGTCTGCGGAAATAGCAGAGATGTCAATATTTCACGCATTGTCCGACGGATTTTTCGTAATAGGCTTCTTTAACTTAGGCTTTGGAGCACTTGTTAAAATAAGCTCCACCGGATTTTTCGATATTTTTGGATTTGCCTTTAAGTCGTTTCTTAACTTTTTTATTCCGAGAAGTGTTTTGGACGAAAATAAGGGCGGCTATTACGAATACAAAGTAAAAAAAGCGGAAAAGAGAAAGGAAACGATGTTCTTTAGAGATATGCTGATCGCCGGCGTATGTCTGATGATTTTAGGAATCGTTTGTAACCTTCTTGTATATCGCTAAATGAAAAATAGAAGCACCTGCCGAGTGGCAGGTGCTTTTTTATGTATTATTTATTAACTTTTTTTGATTCGATAAGCTCAATTCTCTCGTGGAGGGGAGGATGATTGTAGGTGAGCTTAACAACTGTGGGATGGGGATTCATGTCAGAAAGTGAATCCTTGTGAAGCTTTCTGAGAGCTGTTATGAGCTCGTCGCCGTATCCCTTTTCGAAGGCAAGGGAGTCCGCTCTGCGCTCAAACGCGCGAGACATATAGTTGAAGGGAATCATAATCAACTGAGTTACTATCGAAAGCATGCTTCCAAATGATACGTAGAAGGCGAAGAAGATATTTGCGTCCGAAAATCCGTAGCTTTGTGCGATTTCGGGGACTATCATCATAACGGTCATCACCACCATCATGGGAAGAAAGTTGAGCATATTAAAGAACGTCATTTTCGTGGTGTCCTTGTTTTTGAAGTGAGCAAGCTCATGCGCGAACACCGCGGTTATTTCGCCCTCGGTATAATTGTTTACGAGATTGTCGTAAAGAACAATTTGCTTCATCTTGCCGATACCACCGCAGTAGGCGTTTGCCTTGGTGGTTCTCTTGGAAGCGTCCATTACGTAAATGTCCTTGAGCTTATAGCCCGCATCCTCGAACATTTTTGAAAGATTTGTGCGGAGCTCACCCTCGGGAAGAGAGGTGAATTTGTTGAATATTTTGGAAAATACACTGGAGAATGCGCTAATGAGAATCATAAGAACGGCGAGTCCCAAGAATGCGATGATTCCAAAATAGTCACCAAGAAGGTTGTATGCAAGGAGCACAAGACCGAAAATGGCGATATTGAGTACGTTGCCGATAATGTAGTTCTTTATTGTGTCGACAATAAATATTTTGGGAGTTACCTTGTTAAATCCAAACTCCGCTTCAATCTTAAAATTAAAAATATAATCAATGGGGAGGGAGATAATTGTCTCCACAAGTCCTATCAAAAGGAAGAAGAGCATGGATTTTACCATTACGTCGCCGGGGAGCGCGTAATAAACAACGGAAATAATATTTGTGCAGAACAATACGATATTAAAGACGAGCGAAATTGCATTTGATGCAAGGTGAAGCTTGTCCTTTTTGTTGTTGTAGCTTCTCCACTTGTTGTATTCACTTTCGTCATATATGCCTTGAACACTCTTGGGGAGAGGCTTGCCGACCTGCTTGTTTGAGAGGAGCTGGAGAGTCAAGCTCCAAAAGAATTTAACTAAGAGTAGAACTAAAAATATTATTTTGTACATAATAACTCCTTATACGTCGTCGGGTATCGTTTTTATTTTGCGCTTGTAAATGTATATGTAGAAAGCAACGCTCAAAATCAAGCATACGAATTCAGCGATGGGATATGACCACCAAACCGCATTGATATCCCCTGTCAAGGAGAGCAAGAATGCTACGGGAAGGAGTGTGACGAGCTGACGTCCGATAGCAACGAACATTGAGAAAAGGGAATAACCCAATGACTGGAATACCGCAGAGCAAATAATGGAGAATCCTGCAAAAATAAAGCTTATTGAGATAGTGCGAAGCGCGTAAATGCCAACAGTGGCTATGGCTTCATCACTGAGATTGAACATCAAGAGAAGTGCCTCGGGGAATATTTGGAACACCGCAAAGCCGAAGAGCATAAAGGATACCGCATAAATGAGACCGAGCTTGATGGTTCTAAGCATTCTCTTTTTATTTCTTGCACCGTAGTTGTAAGAAACGATTGATATCATACCGTTGTTGAAACCGAAAACGGGCATAAATACGAAGCTTTGAAGCTTGAAATATATTCCAAAAATGTTTACGGCATACTCGGAGAGGGGCATAATGATCTTGTTGAAGGCTGCCGTCATAAACGAACCTATGGAGTTCATCAGGATTGAGGGCAAGCCAATTTTGAATATTTCGCCAATAATTTTCGTGTCAGGTTTAACGTATTTGAACTTGAGACGAACCTCTCTGTTTTTATAGTGGTGAAGCAATACTCCCACAACACCGGAGAGTATCTGACCGCAAACTGTTGCGAGAGCTGCACCCGCAACGCCCATTCCGCAAACGTAAATAAATATGGGGTCGAAAATGATGTTGAAAATTGCGCCTACGAGCTGTGTAACCATCGAAAGAGTGGTTTTACCCGTTGCTTGCATGTATTTTTCGTGAACTACCTGACAAAAAAGTCCAAAGGAAGCGATAAAGCATATTCTGAGGTAAGCAACACCCATATCGATTACAGCTTCTCTCGCAAGGGCGTCAGTGATGTCGGTTGTCATGAGCTCGAAATAGGGACGCGCAAGGAGTGAACCGCCAATGGAGAAGAGAATATAACTCAGTATAGAGAGGAACATACCCTGACCTGCGATTTTATCCGCCTTGTCGCGATTTCCAATACCCAAATTTCGTGAAATGAGAGCATTGATACCAACGCCAACACCAACTGATACCGCAATCATAAGGTTTTGCGCGGGGAATGCGAGGTTAACAGCGGTGAGCTCGTGCTGCTCGGGACTTATACCCGCAACGAAGAGACCGTCGATGATATTATAAAGTGCCTGAATGAGCATTGAAAGCATCATCGGGATTGACATATTTAAGAGCAATTTGTTCTCGGGCATATAACCCATTTTGTTTTCTTTTACTGCTGAATTCAACTTATTTCTCCTTTACCGATTTATTTATTTTGTATCAACTATTTATTATATCACAAATCGACCGTATTTGCAATAGTGTTTGTATAATATATAATTGAAGGATTTTGTGTTAAAAATCAGTCAATTTTTGTTGAAAAAGATAAAAAAATCTTGACACGGGGAGTAATAGGGAATATAATATAATAGTATATTTGTAACTTTACGGTGGTTATGCGCCCGCTAAGGAGGATTTTATGAAAGAGCTTTTTCGTAAAATATTTAAAAAAATAGGTGATGAGTTTTTTACCATCCCAAACATGCTTTCTATCCTTCGCATTTTACTCATCCCCGTTATCATTTACTTCTATGTTGTGAAAAAGGATTATAACTCAACAACCTTCGTAGTGCTTTTCTCTGTGCTTACCGATATTGTTGACGGATTTATTGCACGACGCTTTAACATGATCACCGATTTTGGTAAATTTTTGGATCCCGTTGCCGACAAGGCGACTCAGTTGACAGTGCTTATTTGCCTTATAACGAGATTTAAATTGATGATAATTCCTTTCGTCGTACTTGCGGTTAAGGAGATCTCATCCCTTGCCATCAGATTTGTGGTATACAAGAGAACTGAGACGGTTGACGGAGCAAAGTGGCATGGTAAGACGGCTACGGGAATAGTTATAGCTACTATAATCCTTCACCTTTTGTGGGGGGATATCCCGAGTGGTGTTTCCTTTGGTGTAATATGCTTCTGCACCGCGTTTATGGTCTTTTCCTTCGTCTTGTACACAGCGGACTGCATCAAATGTTTGAAGAATCATGGAAAATAAGTATAACGTAAGAGATTTTGTAATGAACGCTATATATGGCGCGATAATTGGTATCGGTGCCATCCTCCCGGGTGTTAGCGGAGGTGTTCTTTGCGTTGCGTTTGGACTTTTTGAGCCTCTTATGGAACTTTTGACACACCCCAAGGATTCTTTTCGCAAGAACCACCATATTTTTGTTCCGTTTATTTTGGGATGGGTGCTTGGCTTTGTGCTCCTTGCCAAAGTTGTCGAGGCATTTTTCTCATTTGCTCCCGATATTGCCGTAATGCTGTTTTTCGGTCTTGTTTGCGGAACAATCCCCGAGCTTTTCAAAAAGAGCGAGGAAGCGGATGGAAAGATGAGTTGGACACCTTTTGTGATTTCCTTGTCAATTTCCTATTTGCTTTTTCATATAATAGAAGCAGGCGAGGCAGTGGTGCTTCCCGAAAACTTTCTTAGCTTTGCTTTTTGCGGATTTATGTGGGGCATCAGCTTGATAGTTCCCGGCCTCAGTTCTTCGACTGTACTCATTTACCTTGGACTTTACGTTCCCCTCACCGAAGGGATCGGCTCGTTTGACTTCAAGGTGCTTATTCCTTTTGTTATAGGAATTGTAGTGACTGTTTTGCTTTTTGCAAAATTTGTGAATATGCTTTTCAAAAAGCACTATGCGATGATATCCCGAATCATTCTCGGATTTGTAATTTCATCATCGCTTAAAACCATTCCGCACAGCTTTGAGAGTGTGTGGACAATGATAATTTCCGTTGTTTGTTTTGTTGTTGGCTTTGCCATAGCTATCGTTATGGATAAGGCTGAGAAAAAGAAGCACACGGAACAGTAATTGGAGGTAATGTTTTGCATTTTATTGGTTTTTATGACTACACGGTTTGGCTCACCTATCTCAGTCTTGCATCCGCAACCGTGGGTATGATTTCTGCATTTAGGGGTGATGCTCGACTTGCGGTATTTTGCATTATGTTTTCGGGCTTTTGCGATCTTTTCGATGGCATCGTTGCCCGCACAAAGAAGGATAGAACACAGGATCAAAAGAATTTTGGAATACAAATCGACTCACTTTCCGACGTTATCGCGTTTGGTGTGTTGCCTGCTCTCGTTTTCTACCGTCTCGGTGTCAATGGTACAATCGGCACGGTGATTCTCGTTTGCTACGTGCTTTGCGGACTTATTCGACTTGCGTTCTTTAACGTTCTTGAAACAAAGCGCCAAGCTGATCCCACAGCTCCCGCTTGTGCTAAAGAATTCCGTGGAATGCCAATTACGTTCTCCGCGATGATCGCGCCCGTTGTTTTTGCGGTTTCTCATTTGTTGCCGAGCGACGTAAGAACTTGGTTTTTACATATCGCGCCCGCGCTTATGGCATTTCTCTTTGTTTTTGATGTGAGAATTCCTAAGCTTGATGTGGGTAAGCTTCTTTTTGGAAAGAAAAATTAATAAACATATAAAAAACACGGATTTTTCCGTGTTTTTTGCTTTTTATAAGAAATAAAAGTCAAGAATGAAATAAAGTGGATGTTGTTTTGTCGAATCATCTAAAAACATCCCGATTTTTACCTATTGACAAACGTCTTGATGCAGTTTATAATGAATAATGATGAATTGCTCGTAAAAAACGAAGGGATTGTGGCGGTGTGGTCGTGTTAGTCCGCCTTGGTTGATACCCGATCCCTTCCCATACTTAAAAAATCCGCGCTTTTGACGCGGGACTTTTTGGCGCGCTTTTGCGCCGTTGTAAATAGTAATTTTAGATTTTCACGAAAGGAAGTGATTAGTTATATGAAGAAAGAAAAGCTTGAGGGCGGCAAATCCGCCGAGAAGATCAAGGCTCCGACTCACAAGAGGAAAAAAGAAGGCAAGAAAAAGCAAATGACCAAAAGTAAGGTGCGCGAAAAGCTTGCCAAGCTTCAAGAGGAAGCGATGCGGGGGCTTGAAGAAACTAAAAAGGCTAAAAAAGAGAAATCAAAGGAAACAAAAAAGAAGGAAGCAGTTGTCGCTAAAGATAAGAAACCTTCTAAAAAGGTGAAAAATAATGCTCGCCGCGATCAAGACTCCAAGGTCGCACCCAAAATTGAGAGAGATATTAATGCTAAAGTGCGCGTAATTTCACTTGGCGGTCTTAATGAGATCGGTAAGAATATTACAGTTCTCGAGTGTGGTGAAGATATAATTGTTATTGACTGTGGCTTTGCTTTTCCTGATGAAGAAATGCTCGGTGTTGACCTTGTGTTGCCCGACTTCACATATTTGAGGGACAATGCGGACAAGGTGCGTGCAATAGTTCTCACTCACGGACACGAGGACCACATTGGAGGAATTCCATATCTTCTCCGTGAGATAAACGCGCCCATTTACGGAACGCTTTTGACACTTGGCATCATTAAAAATAAACTCCTTGAGCACAAATTGCCCTTTGACGCGCAGCTTAAGGTGGTTGAGGCGGGCGAAACCGTTAAGTTTGGCAAGAGCTTTGCGGTAGAATTTATCCACGTTAACCACTCCATTGCGGACGCGTGTGCGCTTTGTATTGATACACCCGTGGGTAAAATATTCCATACGGGCGACTTTAAGCTCGACCTCACCCCGATTGACGGTGAGGTTATGGATATAACGCGCCTTGGCGAGCTTGGCAAGGAGGGAATTGAGCTTCTTCTTTGCGAATCCACCAATGCCGAGCGCCCCGGCTACACACCCAGTGAGCGCAAGGTTGGTAAGTCGCTTGAATATATATTCTCGACGCAATCCGACAAGCGAATTGTTATAGCGACATTCTCTTCAAACGTACATCGTGTTCAGCAAATTATCGACACGAGCGCGCGTCACGGAAGAAAGGTGGCCATCACAGGTAGAAGTATGCTCAATATCGTTGGCGCTGCAACCGAGCTTGGATATATGAACTTCCCCGAGGGTGTGCTTATTGATATCTCTGAGATAAAGAGATACAAGCCCGAGCAAATAACCATCATCACCACGGGTTCGCAGGGTGAACCTATGAGTGCGCTTTACAGAATGGCATTCTCCGATCACCGCGACGTAACTCTTGGTAGAAATGACGTTGTTATTCTTTCGTCGAGCCCCATTCCCGGAAACGAAAAATTGGTTGGAAGAATTATCAACGAGCTTTCCAAAAATGGCGTAACCGTACTCCATGATGCGCTTGTGAACGTTCACGTTTCGGGGCACGCGTGCCAGGAGGAATTAAAGCTCGTACAGGCATTGCTAAAACCGAGATATTTCATGCCCGTTCACGGTGAATACCGCCACTTGAACGCAAATCGTCAGCTTGCGCTTGAGATGGGAATGGAAGAGAGGGATATCTTCATTTCCGATATTGGTAAGATTCTCGAGCTTTCCGCAAGTGGAGCGAGATTTGTTGGCACAGTGCCGTCGGGCAAGGTTTTGGTTAACGGAAACAGTATTGGTGAGGTAGGCAATATCGTTCTTCGTGAACGTCGCCATCTCTCTCAGGACGGACTTGTTGTTGTGGTTGCCTCCATTGATATGCAGGCAAAGCTTCTTATTTCCGGCCCCGATATCGTCAGCCGCGGATTTGTTTACGTCCGCGACGCGGAAGGTCTTATGGATGAAATCAAGGGAATGGCACAGAGCTCAATTGAGGATTATCTTGATCGCACCCGCGTGATTGACAGGGTGGCGCTCAAGACAAAGGTCAAGGAAGATCTTTCAAAATATCTATATTCCAAGACCAAGAGAAGACCCATGGTTCTTCCCATTATTATGAATGTGTAATTATTCATAATAATCATTGCTAATATGCATACAATTCACACTTTGTTCATATCTCGTTCAAATCTCAATAACATTATTGAGATACAATAACTCTATTAATGCCTATAAAGGAGAGAAAACAAAAATGGCACAGGTTAAACCCGTAAATAAAAAGAAAATGAGTGGACCCAGCCTTGCAGCTTTGATCGTTTGCGTAGCGATCTTGCTTGGTATGGTGGTGTCTCTCGTATTGTCCAGCGGCATCACAGTCCGCGCACAGGAAGGTGCATCATCCGAGAACTTTGAAGTTAACGGAGCTATGATGTCCTACTTCACAAACTCATATTACCAGAACTGGTACTCTCAGTACTACTACTACATCTGGCTCGGATATGTTCAGTTCGATCCCAGCGCACCTTTTGATGAGCAGTATACTGATACAACAAAGAAAGAAACATATTACGACTTCTTTAAGAAGGGCGCAATTGACAACGTAACAAAGATCCTTAAATACTGCGAGGCTGCAAAGGCTGACTCTGAGGTTGATTTTGCAAAGCTTGAAAAGGACGCAAAGGACTACGCTAAAACAACTATCGCTTCTCTTAAGGAGTCTGCAAGACAGAATAGCATGGATTTCCCCACGTTTATTCGTCAGAACTTCAGCGAATACGTAAATGAGAACGACCTTTACAAGGCAATCGTTCTTGAGTACATTGCAAACGATTACTCCAACACAATGTACCAGAGAATTTACGATGCTATGACGGACGAGCGCAAGGAACAGTACTTCAAGGACAACCTTTCCTCCTTCATCTCTGCTGAATATCTCTACTTCTCACTTAGCGAAACAGTGACTGCTGAAAAGGTTGACGAAAAGAAGTATGAAGGCGGCAAGGAGAGCGAAGAGTACAAGGCAGCAGTAGCAGCAGCTGAGGAAAAAGCTAAGAAGCAGAACGAGCTCAACAAGGCTCTTGACAGAGAATTTATCGAAAAGCTTGCTAAGGCAACAAGCGCAGAAGAATTTAAGCGCATCCTCATCGAGCGCGTATACGGCACTAACTTTGACGCAGCTTACGAAACAGCGGTAAAGGGCTTTGCTAAGGACGACAAGCCCTCCGAGGAAGTTCTTAATGCTTTCAAGGAAGAGGTTAAGCAGGCAATTATTGACGCTGTAATGGACGGTAAGGCAAACATCTATGAGGGTGACGATGCAAAGGCACCCGAAAATGCAACAAAGTGGGAAAAGGCTGCTAAGGACCTTCCTAAGGCTGTTATCACAAAGCTTAACAGCGCTATCACAAATGCAACAAAGACAGGCTCTTACACACTTTCTACTGAGGCAGGCAAGTTCCTCTTTGGTGGTGTAAAGGCTCAGTACGGCATCGAATATGCTGAGGGCGAAACACAGGGCACAAATGCTGCTGTTGGTGAATACTTCATCGACGACAAGACAATGACTGAGGCAGAGCAGAAGACAGGCGACTACGAGCTTTCTGTTTACTACGTAACAAAGGCTGCTTACAGAGATGAAACAATGCTTAGAAACGTAGGCCATATTCTCTTTAAGGTTGAAGAAAAGCACGATGATACTCATACTCACGAAGACACTTACTTCAAGACATTTGACGAGGCTAAGGCTGAGGCTGAAAAGGTTCTCGCTGAGATCAATGCAACTGCTAAGGACGGCAAGGTTGAAAAGGAAGTATTCGAGACATTTGGTAACGAGCATACTCATGACTCCAACGTATTCTATGAGCACGTAAACAAGGGCGATATGGTTGAAGAGTTCGAAAAGTGGCTCTTTGATGCAACTGTAGTTGGTTCTACAGGTCTTGTTAAGACAGAGTACGGTTGGCACATCATGTACTACGACGGCGAAAGTGACTACGCTTGGAGAGAGAAAGCTCACTCCGCGGCTACAAACGCTGACATAACAACTTGGTATGAGGCTCTCACTTACAAGGTAACTGTAAACGAGGATCTCTTCAAGACAATTCTTGATAACGCTTAATTTTGTTAAATAAAAATGGCACGGCTCTGCCGTGCCATTTTGGTAAGGTTTATTATGGTACTTGATAAAAAGCAAACAACTATAGCATACCGTTGCCCCCATTGCGGTGCGGGTGTTATGAGCGTGATAGATATTTTTACACTTTCCGCACCTATGATCAAGCTCAAATGTGATTGCGGCGGAAGTGAAATGACGGTTGTAAGACAACCTGACGGCAAGATTAGATTGACCGTGCCGTGTATTGTGTGTCCTAAGCCGCACAGCTTTGTGGTCAGCTCGAATGTATTCTTTAGCAATGAAGAATTTTTCCTTCAATGCCCCTATTCCGACCTCAACGTGTGCTTCCTTGGCGACATCGATCACGTTAAGGCAAATCTCGCGAAGGGTGAATATGAGCTTATTAAATTAATGGAAGAGAACGGCATTAATGATCTTTCGGCTTTTCGTGAGGCCAATGCTGATGATCCCGATGCTGCGCTTGATAGCGAGATGACGCAAAACATTATTTTTGTACTTTCTGAGCTTGAGGCGGAAAATAAGATCTATTGTAAATGCGAGCATTCTTGCAAAGTAGATGAAGAAAAATACGGATTCGAAGTGAAGAGTGAGGGCGTTCTTGTAAAGTGTCGCGATTGCGGTGCTGAACGATTTATCCCGGCGGATAATTCGCTCAATACACACGCGTTTCTTGATGCCGAAGCGCTCTATTTGGAATAAAGAAAAAAGCTATGCCGTGTGGCGTAGCTTTTTTCACATTCGATGCATTTCTTCATATTATATTAATAAAGTAGAC
>CANBDB010000015.1 GCA_947367285.1 uncultured Clostridia bacterium
CTACACCTATTAAGTCGTCGGCAGCGTCAGATGTGTATAAGAGACAGGAAAATATAGAATAACAGCAAAAAATCAGCTCCAACTGGAGCTGATTTTTATTTTATTACAACCATCTCGGCGTCATCAAAATCAAGTATTATTTTATCTCCTATTTGAATGTTATTGGAGAGTATTCTGTTTGAAATTGGATTTTCAATCCGCTTTCGTATCTCGGAGCGAAGCTTGCGCGCGCCCGAGGATTCGTCAAAGGATTTTTCAACGATATATTCGTAGACGTCGGGAGAAAATTCAATATCTATTCCAAGCGCTGTGAGGCGCTTTTGAAGGGCGGATAGCTCAATTTTGCATATTTGCGCAATGTTTTCCCGAGATAGAGAATTGAAAATTACTACCTCATCAATTCTTCCTAAAAATTCGGGGCGGAAAGTATCGCGAAGTGCCCTCTTTATCCTGCTTTCTCGCTCCTTGGACTTGTTATTTTCGTTGTCCGCGCTGAAAAATCCAAGACTTCCGCCCTGTTTTTCGGGCGAGCCGAGATTGGACGTCATTATTATTAAGGTGTTTTTGAAATTTACGCGCCGTCCCTCCGAATCGGTCAGTGCTCCGTCCTCAAGAATTTGGAGCATAACGTTGAATATCTCGGGATGTGCCTTTTCTATTTCATCGAAAAGCACGATGGAATATGGGTTTCGCCTAACCTTTTCGGTCAGTATTCCGCCCTCACCGTAGCCAACGTACCCAGGTGGCGAGCCGATGAGCTTTGAAACACTGTGTTTTTCCATATATTCGGACATATCGAGGCGGATAAGTGCATTTTTTGAACCAAAAAGTATTTCCGCCAGAGCTGAGCAAAGGGCACTTTTACCAACACCCGTCGGGCCTACAAAAATAAATGACCCCAAGGGTTGATTTGGTGAGGCGAGCCCAATTCGTCCTCGCCTTATAGCTTGTGAAACGATACTTATTGCCTCGTCCTGACCAACGATTTTCTTTTTGAGTGCGTTTTCCAGCGAAATAAGGCGCTCGCTCTCGTTCTCAAAGATCTTGCTGACGGGAACACCCGTCCATTCGGTTACTACGCTTGCCACGTCCTCGTAGGTCACTGATAGCATTTCTTCTTTTGGGGACTTTTGTGATGATTTTTGGGATTTTTCATATTCTCGCTCAAGTTTTTTTCGTTTAGCTCCAAGCTCCTTGGCAAGTGACGTGTTTTGACTCGTTAGCGCGGATTCAATTTCGAGCTCCAAATTTAATATATCGCGTTTTATCCTTTCCGTGTCATTTGGGCGCGAAAAAACTCGCATTTTCACCCTTGCCGACGCCTCATCAATGAGGTCTATAGCCTTGTCGGGCAAAAATCTATCGTTTATATATCTTTGGGAGAGCTCAACTGCGCCACGTATCGCCTCGTCGCTTATGTTCAGGCGATGGTGCTTTTCGTAGCGCTCACGAAGTCCGAGCAATATCTCCTCGGTTTGCTTTGGAGAGGGCTCGGATATGCTAACGGGTTGAAAACGGCGCTCGAGTGCCGAGTCCTTTTCAATATGCTTGCGATATTCCGAGATAGTTGTTGCTCCGATTACTTGAATCTCACCGCGAGCAAGTGCGGGCTTCAGTATATTTGCCGCATCTATAGCGCCCTCGGCACTGCCTGCGCCGATTATTGTGTGTATTTCGTCAATAAAGAGAATTATATCGGGATTTTTGATGCACTCCTGCATCACCCCCTTGAGACGCTCCTCAAATTCTCCGCGATATTTAGCCCCCGCAATGAGGGAGGGAATATCAAGTGCATAAATTTGCTTTTTTAGCAAGGGGGGCGGTACCTTGCCGTCAGCAATTTTGCTTGCCAGGCCTTCGATTACGGCAGTTTTTCCAACTCCCGGCTCGCCTATGAGACAGGGGTTGTTTTTTTGTCTACGCAAAAGTATTTGGATAACACGTTCCGTCTCCTTTTCACGACAAAGAGCAGGGTCGATTTTACCATTTCTTGCGAGTCCGATCAGATCTCGCGCAAAGCTATCAAGTCCCGATTTCTTTTCGTCTTTATTGCGACTCGAATTCGTGCTTTTTTGAGGGCCTTGCGACGTGCGGATAAACGTCATAACGTCGTTTTGCATCTCGTTAATATAGAGCCCGTTTTCTTCGAGAATCCTCACGGCAAGACAATCTTCCTCTTCAAGCAGGCTATATAGAAGATGTTCGCTTCCAATCAGTATTTGGTGGTATTTTTCGCTCAGCTTTTGAGATTTTTCAATAATTCTTTTAACTCTCGGTGTAATATTACTTGCGCCGAGAGTAGTCTTGCTCCCGCGCGTTGTTTTAGCAATAATATCATTTTTTATTTTGGTATAGATTATCCCTCTTTTTTGTAGCATTCTTGAGGCAACGCTTTCTTTTTCCTCGATCAGACCGAGCAAGAGGTGCTCGCTTCCGATATAGGTATGACCAAAATCCTGCGCTTGATTGACAGCCAATACTAAGGCATTTTTAGCTTTTTGAGTGAATTTGTTTTCCATCGAAGCACTCCTTTGTATCCTTATAGCCACATTCTTGACTGATTTTGCGCCCTTTAGTTAGTATTGCTCTATATAATGCATTGAAATATTGTATATCCGCGCGAGAATTGCCCATGTTCTCCTATCGACCTCACCCGTTGCGGGTAAGCCGCCTCGCTCTTGAAAATTTCTAATAATTTCTGCCGTTTTCTCACCATACACACCGTCAATTTCCAAAGTGTCAATTACGTTGTATATTACGCCTATCTCATTGAGCATAAACTGTACGGTGGCAACGAGAAAGTTTTTATCCCCCAAGCGTATTTTGTAATCGCTTGGATATGAAGGAAAGGGAATTACAGGCGCGGGTAGGGAGGTCTCGTCTAAAATATCGAGGTATTGGGCGTACAAAAGCTCCCAGGTGGTGCGGTCGGCAACACCCGTGGGCGCAAGACCGTTTTTGCGCTGAAATTCAGTTAATGCATATCTCGTTTGGAAGTCAAAAATTCCGTCAATCGGTACGCTCGGTGCATTTTCGTCCACGAGGGATTGCGCACGGAGATACGTTTGTAAATTTAATATAGCATCCTTTTGGGTTAGCTCTCTCATATCATCCTCCTATCTCAAATCCGGGGTATTGACCACTATTTAAGCGCGAGCCATTAATAATATCGCTGTAGAGTGACGTTATCGCATCCCAAGTAGCGGATGCCACAATGCCGTTTTGATCAAGTCCGTAAAGTCCCTGAATCGCCCTTACAGCACTATCCGTTTGCGGCCCAAAATAGCTTGTGAGCTCAACGGAATTAACCTCGGGATAAAAATCGGCAATAACGTTGAGGTACTGTTGCAATAGTAATACCGATTCACCCGTTGAGCCCGTGCGGAGAGGTATACCGGGATAGGGGAGTACGTTGCCCTCGATATATTTTAGTGGAATGGTATCTACAATTCCGCGGTATGCCTCGTAGATAGCGTTCCATGTTCTTTCTCCAACAACACCGTCCTCGATAAGACCAAAGGTTTTTTGTGCGGAAATTACTGATTCACGCGTTTCGTTGCCGAAAATGCCGTCAATAGTGAGGGGTGCTATTGTTGAATAGAAATCGGAGAGATAACTCAAAAAATATTGCAAATTGCTAACACCGAGCCCTCGCGAGCCGAGGGATAGTGCGCCGGGGTATTGCTTTGTAACCTCATCGAGCTTTATTCCCTCGCTGTCTAGCTCGTTAAGTCGCTTAACGGCGCTGTAAATGCGCCCCACCGCGTACCAGGTCGCGTTTCCCACAATGCCGTCGGGTGTGAGGTCAAATATTTCTTGAAAGCGAATAACCGCTGCTTCCGTATCGTTTGTAAATATGCCGTCCACGGATGAAACTTTAGGGATTGATGGGTAATTATCCGAAATTCTATTGAGTCGCAGCTGAAGGATACGAACCGCATCACCCGTTGAGCCGACGGAGAGGGGGTAGGTGGGGGCTGAAGCACTTGCTCCGTCCACATCCACTCCTGATATGATGTCAATATCGTCACCATAATAATAAGTAAGTATTCCGTAGGGAGTATAACCCTCTTCGGCAAGAGTGACGGAGCCCCATTGGGACAGTCCGTTGCACCGGACTTCGACACCGTCGCAATATGCGGCAAATAGAGGCTCTATATTTCCCCTGCGGCGAATATAGGAATTGAATATTTCCGAAACTATTTCCTCAATATTGGAAAATACGTTCCTGCCGTTGACGAAACTTTGATCGTATGCCGTGGAGCTTGTGATATCAAAATCATAACCTCGTGAGCGATAAAATTCCGTATAAACACGATTGAGCGCAAAGGATAATTGCGCATAGATATTAGCGCGTACGGCACTTTCCGGCCAAGTTGGATACACCTCGCTCGACGCAACGTTAGCTATGTACTCCGCAAAGGGTAGAGTTACATTTTGAGCATTTTCGTCGGGCGCACCGAGGTGAACAGTAATAAATTCGGGAATGGTTGGTAGCGTTGGCATAACGTAGCTCCTTATAAATTTGGATTTTCGTACGAATCAAACACTTGCTCTCCGCGTCCGTGAGGATAGCTTGGCTCGAATTCGGAGAGGGGAATTATACGCGCATTTTGCACTGCGGTGATGCCTTCAAAAATCGCAACGCCCGAGTAGTGCTGGGGATAGTAGCCATCTTTGTAAACCTCGATATTGTATAGGGAGTAGGGTTTTATGTTTGCACTCGGGGTTAGGGACTCATCCCTTGAAACTGTGGGGAGCGTAATCTTTTGCGTAAGACCGTCCCTGTCGGTAATAAGGGAAAGGAAAACGTTTGAGTTTTCCTCATCCCGTCCTTGAACTATGACTGTTACTCCCTCTACGGGAATTGCGCCGCTTGCAGTGGAAGCTCTAACTATTAAATAACCGCTTTTAGTTTGTGGACTCATAAATTTCTCCTTTTATGCGATATTCTTTTTCAGTATATGAAAATATTTTAGAATAGTTAAAATAAAATATAAAAAACACTTGCAAAATGAGAACATATTTGTTATAATATATTAGTATTATTAAGAATAAAGGCCACGAAATAAGGCCATACCAGCCGGGGAATTAGCGGAGCCCTGTACCTGAAATCCGCTACAGCAGGGGTTCATTCCTTTTTTGAGGGCTGAGCTTTTATGGTCTGTGTCGTATTCTGCTGTGATGACGAGTGGGTCTTGCGCAATTGGAAATTGTGAAGCGTGTCAGGTGGGGAACCAAGCAGCACTAAGCAATCGCTCTGATGTGCCGCGAGGGTGCCTGCTCTGAGCAATAGATGCGTACGTCGCATAGGGGTGATGTTCGATCTTAAGGTGTATGGTCTTATTTTGTGGCTTTTTTCTATTATTTAGGAGGTAAAAATATGCATCAGGCATTATACAGAAAATGGCGTCCGAAGACATTTTCGGAGGTGTGCGGTCAGGAGCATATAACCTCCATTTTAAAGCAGGAGGCGACTGAGGGCAAGTTCAATCACGCATACCTTTTTTGCGGTTCGCGCGGAACGGGTAAAACAACGTGCGCGAAGATTCTTTCCAAGGTAGTTAACTGTGAAAACGTTATCGACGGTAACCCCTGTGGAGTATGTCCGTCCTGCCTTGCGGTAGAAAACGGCTCAACCACTGACGTGCTTGAAATGGACGCTGCATCCAACAACGGTGTTGATAATATTCGTGACATTCGTGACGAGGTGGTTTACTCACCTTCGTTCCTCAAATACAGAGTTTATATCGTAGACGAGGTTCACATGCTCTCCAACAGCGCGTTCAACGCGTTGCTCAAAACACTTGAAGAGCCGCCATCCCACGCGATATTCATTCTCGCAACAACCGAGCTTCACAAGCTCCCCGCGACCATTGTGTCAAGATGCCAGCGCTTCGAGTTCCGCAGAATTGCAACCGACGTCCTCACGTCCCGCATTAAATTTATTGCCGAACAAGAGGGAATTGAGATTGATGATGACGCGGCGCGCCTTATAGCGAGATATTCGCAGGGCGGTATGCGTGACAGTATCAGCTTGCTTGAGCTTTGTGCGTCGGGCGGCGCGAAAATTGACGTTTCTACTGTAAACGAGACCATAGGCAGTGCCGGAAGAGAGCGCATGATGGACGTTGCGCGCGCTATTGCCGAGAAAAATTTTGAATTTTTGTTTAGTGAGATAGATGCAGTAGTAACCTCATCAAAGGATATTACGGTATTCTGGCAGGATCTTATTTCGCTCTATCGCGACCTTATGGTTGTAAAAACCGTGCGAGAGAGTGCAAAATATCTTGATCTTACCGATTTTGAGGCAAAAAATCTCGCGTCTCTTGCAGAAAAATTCTCAAGAGAAACACTTATATATCACTGCAAAATGCTTGAGGAGGCACTTTCCTCAATGCAGGTAGGCGGCGCGGTGAAGAGAATAATTGCGGAGCTTTGCTTCGTAAAAATGTGCGACGATACTCTTAGCACCTCAACCGACGCGCTTCTCAATAGAATTGCCAAGCTTGAGGCAATGATTGCATCGGGAAATTTTACAAATAATAGTACCAAAGCAGAAGAAACTGAACCCAAGGTAAAAAAAGCTCCCGCTAAAGTTGAGCAGGAGATTAAAATAGAAGAGAAAAAAGTAACCCCCGTATTTGCTCCCGAGCCTGTTCGTGAGGTCAAGAGAGCACCTGTCCAAGCTGACGCGAGGGCGGTAAAGCCCCTTAAAGTATGGGCGGAAGCGGTTCAAGCAACGCAGGGTCTTGGCGGTGGCGCATATGCGTTCCTGAAAAAGACGAGAGCATATCTCGCTGATGATAAAAAGATTCACGTGCTTACGGACTCTGTTTCACTCTTTGCTATTGACAACCATAATATTAAGAGCGCTCTTGCGGCGGCACTTAGCAAGTATCTCGGTACAAGCTATGGTGAAAACGATATAGTTTATGAGATTGATAGCGGCAAGGTAAGACTTGAGGAGGATTTCTCTGAGTACGACGATATATTTAGTTTTAGTGAATAATTGAAAGGAAATAAATAAAATGAAGGCAAGAATTCCAAACGGTATGGGCGGTGGCCCTTCCAATATAAACGCAATGATCAAGCAGGCTCAGAAAATGCAGGAAGATATGGCTGCTAAGCAGGCTGAGCTTGATGAGAGAGAATACGATATCAGCGCAGGCGGTGGTGTTGTAGGAGTTAAGATCAACGGTAAGAGAGAGATTCTTTCCATTGATATCAAGCCCGAGATAGTTGATCCCGACGACGTTGAAATGCTCTCCGACATTCTTGTTGCTGCAATTAACGAGGCAATTAAGAGAGTTAACGAAACTAACGAAAGAGAAATGCAGGCCATCACAGGACAGATGAGCATGCCCGGTATGTTCTAATGTCTGCACAAATTGAGGCACTTCAAAGGCTCGCCGAGCAATTTGCCCGACTTCCCGGCATTGGAAAAAAGAGCGCTATGCGACTTGCATATTCCGTTCTTGAACTCAGTGATGAGGAAGCGGAGAACTTTGCCAATACTATTATTGAAGCAAAGGAAAAGGTTCATCTTTGCCCCGTATGCCAAAGCTTGACGGACAAGGAGATTTGCTCCGTTTGTAACGATATGAGCCGTGATAGAAGCACGATTTGCGTGCTTGAGGACACAAAGGCGGTGACCTCGCTTGAAAAGGTAAGGGAATATCGCGGACTTTATCACGTGCTTCACGGTGTAATTTCACCAATGAACGGCGTAACACCTGATAAGTTGAAGATCAAAGAGCTTCTTGCGCGCCTTGCGGATGACGAGATCAAGGAGATCATTATCGCAACCAACCCAACTGTTGAGGGCGAGGCGACCGCAATGTATCTCTCAAGGCTTCTCAAGCCCTTTGATATAAAGATTACGCGTCTTGCCTACGGTATCCCCGTTGGCAGCGACCTTGAATATGCAGATGAGGTAACTCTTTACCGTGCTATTGAAGGTAGACGTGATATATAAAAGAAAAGCATCATTCAACTGAATGATGCTTTATTTTTTATCTTTTAAGTATTACGGTAAAGGTGCAGCCAGCCTCTTCGTTGTTTGTGACGAAGATTTCGCCGTCCTCAAGCTCTACAATCTTTTTAACGAGAGCAAGGCCGAGACCGTTACCTTTTTGCTTGTGTGAGGAATCTTCTTGATAGAATTTATCAAAAATATGCTTTTTTCCTTCTTCTGAGATACCGGGGCCTTGGTCCGAGATTGTAAACACAACTCTTGTGTCATATTTCGCAAGCGATATTTTTATATGGCCGCCTTGTGGGGAGAACTTAATGGCATTTGCAATAAGGTTGTCCCAAACGTGGTGAAAAATTGCTTCGTTTCCTATAATATCAGCCTCGTCGAGCTCGACGTCAAATTCAATATCCTTTTTCTCCCACTCAGTTTCGAGGGCGAGAAGGGATTGACGAATTTGCTCGGTAAGGTCAAAGAGAGTTCTATTGGCAACGATAGTTTGATTTTCAAGCTTGGAAAGGATCAAAATACTTCCCGTAAGCGAGGAAATGCGCTGAGCATTGAAAATTATTTTATCAACGTATTCCTTTTGCTCGTTTGTGAGGTTATCGTCATTTTGAAGGAGCATGGAGTAACCCTCGATGGCGGCAATGGGAGTCTTGAACTCGTGAGAAACGTTTGAAATAAAGTCCGTTTGTATTATTTCAGTTGATTCAAGCTCCTTTGCCATCATGTTAAAGCCCGTGTAGATTTCCTGTATCTCCTTGGTGTTGTTTTTGGTCTTCAGACGTACGGAATAATCCCCGTCGGATATCTTTTCTATGGCAGCACCAACGTTTTTGATGGGGTCAATAAGCCATTTGGAAATCAAGTATGCGCTGAAAATAGAAACGAGGATGCCGAGGAGGGCAAACTCAATAAAGTCGGGCACGTCAATCATTTCTCCAACAAGGAAGGTTAAAAACTCGTCAAGACCGAGAGCTAACAAAAGGCTAGTCAAAAGTCCTACACCAACGAGAATAATCAAACGGAAGGTCAGTGTGAAGCTCTTACCGAGCTTACGTATCTCACGGAAGAGCTCTCGCTCTTGCAATGATGATTTGAGCAGGGTGCTGAGCCTTTTACTTTTCTTTTCTTTCATATTTTCATTACCTTATATCCAACACCGCGCATAGTCACGATTTTGAAATCTTTGTTGTTTCTAAATCTATCACGGAGTCTTGCAATATGTACGTCAATGGTGTGGGTATCGCTATCGTTATCGTAGCCCCAAATCTCGTCCATGAGCTGATGGCGGGTGAATATTTTTCCGGGAGATGATGCCATTTTGTAAAGCAGCATAAACTCCTTCTGGGGAAGTACAAAGTTGTCGTTTTCAGTATAAATAGTCAATGAGTCAAGCTCGAGAATGGTCTTGCCGATAATGAGCTTTCTATCGTTGATCATTTGCGCACGGCGGAGAAGAACTCCCACACGAAGAACCATTTCATTGATATTTATAGGCTTGATCATATAGTCATCCGCGCCCGAATTGAAGCCCTCACGCATATCGTCAAAGGCGTCCTTGGCGGTAATTATCATAATGGGCATTTGGTTTCCTGAGGATCTGAGGAGGCGCACGAGCTCATAGCCGTCAAGTACGGGCATCATTATATCGGATATTAAGAGGTCATAGTAGTCCTTATCCAGCGCGTCAAGTGCTTCCTGACCGTTGGAAACACTGTGAGTAAAATATCCGCTTTTAGTCAAAATGTGCGCAAAAAGCTGACGAAGCTCTCTGTCGTCCTCTGCTATCAGAATTTTAAACATATTTCTCTCCTTTTTTTAGGATTTCATATCATTATATCACAAAATTTACAAATAAACAAGTACAAATTCAAAATATGCTAAGAAAGGAGCTGCTTGAACCACTCAAGTCCAGATTTTTTGAATTTTATCTTCCAAATTTGCAGGGTGTTACGTTTAATTAGCATATATAGTGCGCTATTTATCATATCCAAGGTCAAAACTGTAGCAAATGATATTGCAATCACCTTGAGCGCTGTGTAATTCATGGAAGAAAATCTATCCAAAAGAGGATTGAAGATATATCGCATAAATATAAATATCAGAGATGCGAATGCGGTGCTTGTGGGAACGGAGGTATATTTTGTAATATTGAAGGGAATTATACTGTAGTCCCACCAAATGATGTCGCAAGTTATTTCAACGAGATATCCGAGAACTATTTCACCGATACAAACGCCGAAAAAGGCAATAATAAAGTAATAAACGTATTTTTGAGTTTTGTTTGTGAAATTGGTTGCCTTTGTAAACCAAAGCGGATTTTCCGGTGTGCCGAATAAAACGTATAGCAAAAGAATTGCAAGACCGTATCCCCACAAAAATGGGAATATCATATTCTTATTGCTCAAAAATCCGTGTGTAAAGCCTGTAAAGATGCTTTCAACGCAAAATCCCAAAAGAGACACCACAACCATGACCATAATTAATGCGTATTTGGTTTTATTTTTTGTCATATTAACCGCCTTTCTGTCGATTTTATGTCAGCAATTTACTTTTTCTGTATTGTACAATATTAGTGTTAACTGAATGTCAAATGAAATTCAAGAAATGTTGATAAATGTCTTTTTATTAAAAATGAAACAAACCGCCTATGTTAATGGGCGGTTTGTGATACTATTCGATAACGTTGTATACCTCTTTATAGAGGGTGCTTTTTATAATATTATACGTTGGTGTGTCGATTTTTGTTCCCGAAGTCATAATGAGAAGGGGAATGGCATCGCGTCCTTCTCCAAGAGATGGTTGTATGTAGGGATATAAATTTAGATTCATGCCGTTTCTCTCGTAAAAACCAATGCGGCGGCGTGTTAGCTCGTTCTCGGGTGGCTCTACCTCAAGACAAACGATATTCGGAGATGTTTTAATTATTTCTCGCAAAATAGATGCGCCAATGCCCTTGCCCCTGAGATTTGGGGTGGTGGCAAGATGCTCCACAAATGTAAAATCATCAAACTGCCATATTGCCGCGATACTAACAATTTCACCATTTTCGCGCGTACAAAAAACTCGGTAAGCATCCTTTTCAAAGAGAGCCTTTTGTCCCTCATAGGAGCGAATTTCCGTATCGGGAAAGCTATCGCACATTATTTTATAAATTTTGTCAAAATCTTCTAAAAAAGCTCTATCCATACAAAAAACCACCTTTCCCATCAATTATATACAAGGCGGCATGCTTTGTCAATAATTGCAACTGTTTTTTGAAGATATTTTGAACATAATAAAATTAAAAAGGGGGGGAGAAAAATGAAAAAATACGCTTTTAAAATAATAGCTATATGCCTTGCAATTTTTGTGTTTACTCCTTTAATGCAGGTATATGGCGCGGAATATTATTGGTATTGTAAGCGAAATTCAGAGCACCGCCAGCCCGAAAGTGATAGTAATTTCACTTTTTTGGAAGAATATGGCGGGGTTTACGTGGACAAAAAATACGGAGATAACTCCGAGGAAAAGGTTATTTACCTCACGTTTGACGTGGGATATGAAAACGGCAACGTGGCAAAGATTTTGGACGTTATGAAGGAGGAGGGCGTGCGCGGCTCGTTTTTCATTCTTGAAAACGTGATAAACAGAAATCCCGACCTCGTTTTGCGAATGGCAAGTGAAAATCACCTTGTTTGCAATCACACTATGAATCATAAAAACCTTGTAGGCAAGAGTGAGGAAGTTGTCAAAAAAGAGATTTTGGGACTTGAGAAGAAATATGAGGAGCTCACGGGCAAAAAAATGGCAAAATTCTTTAGACCGCCCGAGGGCACGTTTGACGAAAATCTACTGAAAACGGTACAGTCCCTCGGATACAAAACGGTATTTTGGAGCTTTGCCTATGCGGATTGGGACAATAAAGCTCAAATGTCCGAAGAAGCCGCAATGAAAAAGATAATGGATAATCTTCACAATGGCGAGATTATGCTTCTTCATCCAACGAGCGAAACAAATGCAAAAATAATGAAAAGGCTTATTGTAGAATTGAAAAATCAGGGTTACCGCTTTGCGACCCTTGACGAGCTATAAAGAAAAGCACCTCGTATGAGGTGCTTTTCCTTTATTTGATTAGTGAACGTGACCTGTTCCTGCGAGAAGGGAAATCACGATTGTAGCAGCGCCCAAAACCATAAGGCCTGCGAGGATGATGCAGATTACTCTGACAACTTTTGTCTGCTTGTTCATAACAGTTACTCCTATGTTAATTCAAATAATTTATTAATCAAAAATCTTTTTAAGATCTTTTTCCGAAATTGCAGTTCCCGTAGCGGGAATTTTTATTTTCTTATAACCAGTGTTGTCAAGATGCTCGGAGAACTTGTCCGTAGCTCTCGTTATCTTTTGACCCTTCTTGCAGGTGAACACGGTAGTTCCTGCGCTTCCACGGTTTGATTTAATGGGAATAAGAGAGGTCTTTACCACGATTGCCTTCTTTTGATTGTTCACAAGAAGCAAGTCATACGGCTTTTTCTCGTCCTCGTAGAATGCGGCAACTATGGGACTTGCGTCGCTATATGCGCCGATGAGCTTCTTTCTAACCGCTTTGGTTTGGTAAGAGGTGATAGGAACTCTTACAGCCTTGCCGTTTTCAAAGAGGAATACCATATTGTGCTTTTCGGGGTAATCCTTGATGATCTTAATGAAGATCGGCTTTTCACCGGGATCCATACCGAGTTTTGCGGGCATATATTCACCCATATCACTCGCCTTGCAGTTTTCGAATTCGCCAACCTTGGTCTTGAAGCATTTGCATTGGTCGGTGAACACGATAAGCTCTGCAAGTGTGTCGGTGAACTCGTAGAATACTACCTTATCGCCGTCCTTGACCTTTTGCTCGTCGTTTCCTCGGAGCGACTGAGGAGTGATGCGCTTGAAGTAGCCTTCCTTGGTCATATAAATGTGAACGTCGCTCTTTTCAAGATGCTCCTCGTGAACGTATTCAACCACCTCGGAGTCATCCTGGATCATTGAAACACGGGGCTTGCCATATTTCTTCTTAACCTCGTTAAGCTGCTTTGCAATAAATCCCTTGAGCTTGAGCTCGTCCGCAAGAATTTCCTCAATTTGAGCAATCTCTTGCTGAAGCCCCTCGATTTCGCTAATTCTATTGATAATGAACTCGCGGTTGAGGTTACGGAGCTTGATGTCGGCAATGTAATCCGCCTGCACCTCGTCAATGGAGAAGCCCTTCATAAGGTTGGGGATAACGTCACTGTCCTTTTCAGTTCCGCGGATGATAGCGATAGCCTTGTCAATGTCGAGGAGAATTTTTCCAAGACCGAGAAGGAGATGGAGCTTGTCCTTTTTCTTCTTCAAGTCAAAGTTTAATTCTCTACGGCAACATTCCATACGGAATTTGATCCATTCCTGCAAAATCTCGATAACGCCCATTTGACGGGGGGAGCCGTTTATAAGTACGTTGAAATTACACTTGAAGCTATCCTCAAGAGGAGTCATCTTGTAAAGACGCGCCATAAGCTTTTCGGGATCGGTTCCGCGGCGAAGATCGAGAGTGAGCTTAAAGCCCGAGAGGTCGATCTCATCACGGAAATCAACGATTTCCTTTACCTTGCCTTCCTTAATAAGCTCCGTGAGCTTTTTCATAATAAGCTCAATGGAGGTGGAGTAAGGAATTTGGATAATATCTATGCAGTTTTGCGCCTTGTCATAAACGTATCTTGCGCGGATCTTTACTGAACCCGAGCCGGTTTCGTAAACCTGACGCATCATATCTCGATTGTAAATGATTGTTCCGCCGCCGGGGAAGTCTGGGGCTTTAACAATTTCGAGTATCTTATCAACGCTTGTTTTGGGATTTTTGAGAATTGCTACAGTCGCGTCGCAAATCTCAGCAAGGTTGAAGGAGCAAATTTCACTCGCCATACCAACCGCAATACCCTTGTTCGGAGTAACGAGAACGTTGGGGAACGAGGTGGGGAGTAGAACGGGCTCCTGTATTGTGCCGTCGTAGTTGTCAATAAAGTCAACTGCGTCCTTATCAATTCCGCGGAAAAGCTCCGCGCAAAACGGGTCGAGCTTTGCTTCGGTATAACGGCTTGCCGCATACTTCATCTCGGACGAATACTGCTTACCAAAGCTTCCCTTGGAGTCAACTAAGGGATGAAGAAGCGCTTCATTTCCTCGTGTTAGACGAACCATAGTTTCATAGATCGCCGCATCACCGTGGGGGTTGAGCTTCATTGTTTGACCAACGATATTTGCGCTCTTTGTTCTATTGCCCGTGAGCAGTCCCATTTTATACATTGTATAAAGGAGCTTTCTATGAGCGGGCTTAAGACCGTCAATCTCGGGGATGGCACGAGCAACGATAACGCTCATAACGTAGGGCATATAGTTTTTCTCTATAGTTTCCGTAATGGGTTGGGGTATCGCCGGCTTATGTATTATTTCTTTCTTTTCAACAACTTTTGATTTTCTAGCCATTTTTCAATGTCCTTTTCAAATCTTTTTTATCGTGTGCGCTGCAGCGCGGATCATTCTGTTATAGAGCGCAAGTCCAAGTCCGTCAAGTGTTGGAAGATGCGCGTAGATTTTTGCAGCACCAAGCTTATCTGCCTCCCTAAGAGAGGTGAAGAGCTTTTTTGCCTGCGTGGCAAGGTCGTTTCTGGTGCCAATAGCAATCGAGAGGTCAGGGTTGAGACAACTCAACTCCTCGTCGTAGCAAAGAACGGCACAGCCGGTGCTTTTTTGCTCGTTTATCATAAATGATAAAACGTCATCGGAATTTCCGTCAAGAAGCACGAGGTCCGCATTTGGAGCATAGTGTCTATACTTCATTCCGGGGGAGAGGGGCTTCTCGTTTTCCGCGAGCTTGTGGATCACGGCGGGGGCGATTTTAACGTCCTCGCAAACGCACAGGAGTGCATCTCTCGTAATAGCTCCGGGGCGGAGAAGGGTAAGCGAATTACCGTCGATCTTGACAATGGTCGATTCAAGACCTATTTCACATTCGCCGCCGTCGATTATCATATCAACCCTGCCCAACATATCTTCTTCGACATATTTCGCACTTGTGGGCGAAGGACGTCCCGAGATATTTGCGCTCGGTGCGGCAATAGGAACTCCGCATTTTTTTATAAGCGCGTGAGCGACAGGATGCGACGGACAACGTACCGCCACCGTGTCAAGTCCACCTGTTACCGAAAGCGGAATACACTCGCGTTTCGGCATAATCACCGTAAGAGGTCCCGGCATAAATGCCTCAGCAAGACGGTAGTAAACGTCGTTTACAAACGCGTATTTTTCCGCGTCGCACGGCTCGGCGATATGAATAATCAGGGGGTTATCACTTGGTCTTCCTTTCGCGGCATAAATCTTTTGTGCCGCATCAGCGAGCAAGCCGTTGCCACCAAGGCCGTAAACCGTCTCGGTGGGGAAGACCACCGTGCCACCCGTAAGAATTATCTCGGAAGCCTCGGTGAGCTGCTCACTATATTCAGTTTCTTTGTTAATTCTTATGATTTTAGTGTTCATAGTATTAGTTCTGTGTAGAATTTTTGAGCTTTTCAGCAGTATCCGCAGTAATGAGCGCGTCGATCATGTCGTCGATATCGCCGTTAACAAAGTTTTCAAGTGAATGAATTGTGTAACCGATTCTATGATCTGTGATACGGCTTTGCGGATAGTTGTAGGTTCGTATCTTTTCGCTTCGAGCACCCGTGCCTACCTGCAATTTACGGTCGGATGAGATTTTATCGTCCTGCTCCTGCTGCTTAATATCAAGGAGCTTTGTGCGGAGCATCTTCATTGCCTTATCCTTGTTTTTGAGCTGGCTACGCTCCTCCTGACACCATACCACGATACCCGTGGGCTTGTGGTAGATGCGTATTGCGGATTCGGTCTTGTTAATGTGCTGACCGCCCGCGCCCGAGGATTTACAGGTTTCAACCACGATATCTGCAGGATTGATCTCAACGTCAACGTCCTCGGCTTCGGGAAGAACGGCAACTGTAACGGTTGACGTTTGAATTCTACCCTGGGACTCGGTTTCGGGAACACGCTGAACGCGGTGAACACCGCTTTCAAATTTGAATCTTGAATATGCGCCCTCGCCTTCAACCATAAAGCAAATTTCCTTATAGCCACCAAGCTCGGTCTCGTTGCAGGAAACAACACTCGTCTTGAAGCGAGTTTTATCCGCGTACATGGAGTACATACGGTAGAGAACACCTGCAAAAAGGGCTGCCTCCTCACCGCCCGCACCTGCGCGGATTTCGATAATAACGTTTTTGGAGTCGTTGGGGTCCTTGGGGAGAAGGAGAATTTTTAATTCTTCATAGAGGGTAACGCTCTTTTCCTTGCAAATGGCGATCTCCTCCTGGATCATCTCCTTCATTTCGGGGTCAACGTCCTCAAGCATCTCAAATGCGTCGGAGAGTTCCTGCTCGTTCTTTTTATACTCTCTGAACTTCGTAATAACGGGAGTCAAGGAGTTGAACTCTTTAATTCTTTTAGTAAATTCAGTGGGATTTGCCGCAATTTCCGGATCGTTCATCTCACCCTCGAGCTGAATGTATCTTTGCTCGGCAAAATTAAGTTTATTAAGCATCTATATTAATTCCTTTCAATCAAATTTTAGTTTCAAGCCGTGGCTTTTACGCTAAAATTTGCAGAAAGCGCAGAAAGCTCTGTAAGCTTCGTAAAGGTCAACCTTGGAGATAACCTCAAAGGGTGCGTGCATTGCGATTACGGGTACACCGAGGTCAACAACGTCGATATTGTGCATGGAGATATACTTTGCAACTGTACCGCCGCCGCCAACGTCAACTCTGCCAAGCTCGCCTGCCTGCCAAATAACACCGTATTCAGCCATAGCGCGACGAACAAAGCCGATGAACTCAGCGTGAGCGTCATTTGTGCTGCCCTTACCGCGAGAGCCTGTATACTTTGTAAGAACTACGCCGCAGGAAAGAAGAGCGGAGTTTCTCTTTTCAAACACCTCGGCAAAGTTGGGGTCATAAGCCGCGGAAACGTCTGCGGAGAGGCACTTGGAGTTTGCTCTAACGATTCTGGGGTTAGCGCCGCGAGCGATGGAGATCTCGTCGATAAGATCCATCATAAAGTCGGACTGCATACCTGTGTTGCCGTCGGAGCCTGTTTCTTCCTTGTCAGCAAGAATGCACATAAGTGTGTGCTCGCTGTCTGCGGAGTCGATGATAGCCTTGAGTGCGGGATATGCGCAAACTCTGTCATCGTGACCGTAAGCACCGATAAGAGAGCGGTCAAGACCAACGTCTCTTGCCTTTTGTGCGGGAACGATGGAAAGCTCAGCGGTGAGGAAATCCTCTTCAACGATACCGTATTTCTCGTTGAGAATCTTCATTGTGTTGAGCTTGATTGCATTATCCTCATTGCCAAGAGGTCTTGAACCAACGAGAATGTTGAGCTTTTCACCCTCAATAGCGGAGCCGAGGGGCTTTGTGTTATAATTAGCTGCAAGGTGGGGAAGAAGGTCATTTATGTAGAGAACGGGATCGTTATCATCCTCACCGATAACTACGTTAACGCTTGTGCCGTCCGCCTTGATAACAACGCCGTGAAGAGCAAGGGGAATAGCGAGCCACTGATACTTGCGGATACCGCCGTAGTAGTGAGTCTTAAGGAAGCTCATTCCCTCATCCTCGTAAAGAGGTACGGGCTTGATGTCGATTCTGGGAGAGTCGATATGAGCTGCGGAAATTCTAATACCGTTTTCAAGGTTTTCGCTACCTATTGTAAAGAGGAAGAGATTCTTGCCTCTGTTGTTGTAGTAGAGCTTATCGCCAACGTTGAGAGCCTGACCGAGAGAGTAGGGCTTAAAGCCTGCTGCCTCAGCAATTACGATAGCGGCATCAACTGCCTCGCGCTCCGTTTTAGCGTCGTCGAGGTATTTCATATAATCAACTGCAAAGTCATAAGCTGCGTCGATTGCCTTTTCATCTGCCTTTTCATATACGCTTTGCTTTTTGTAGAAAAGCTGTTCTTTAAGTTCTTTTGTTTCCATAGTTTTTATATTCCTTTCAATTATTCATAAAGTTCATTGTATTTTTCCCAGTGGTGTAGCACTTTTTGAACGTATGCTCTCGTTTCGGAAACGGGAATGGAGTCATAGTCTCCCTCAGTATACCCGTTCTCCTCAAGAAATTCCATAAAATGTCCCTCGCCCCAGTTATATGCGATCAAGGTTTTTTCCCAAGTCCCAAATTTTAAATAAAGGTACTGGAGATAATACGTTCCGTATTTTATGTTGACCTCGGGATCGTAGAGCATTGCGGGATGTGAAATTTCGCCTCGACGTGATGCAAGCCACTCATAAGTTGATGGGAGCATTTGCATCAGTCCAATTGCACCGGCATGGCTCTTAACGTCACTTTGGAAATTGCTTTCGACCTTGATTATCGCGAAAACTAGCTCCTCGGGAATTGAATTTTCATTGGCATATTTTGTAACCAACTCATAGTAATCCTCGGGATATATGATACGATCGATGCCCGTTAAAATTATGTCGGCAACAAATCCGAAAAGGATCGAAACGATAAGAATCAGCAAAACCACGGGAGCTTTGAAAATTTTTACCGTGTGCTTCATTTTACGTAAATTCCTTCTTGAGAAAGAATGGTTATCAGCTGGGCGTTCATATCGTCCAGTGTGCCATTGTTTGTGATATAGTAATCAGAATTCTCAATAAAGAATTCATCATTCGGCTGAGCATTCATTCTACCGAGCGCCTGCTCGTCCGAAATGGAATCTCGTTTAACTATTCTATCCAAACGAGTCTTGGGGTCGCAAAGCACTGAAACAATAAAATCGCACGCACCGATAAATATTTTAGAAGAGAAGAGCGCGGGCGCGTCGATTACCGCCGCACGTTTGCCCTCGTCTATGTATTTTGTAAGTATCTTGTTGGTTTCTTCCCAAATGTACTTGTGGGTGGTTGCATTGAGACTCGCAATATGCTCGTTGCTGTTTTCGCCCTTGAAAACTATTTCAGCGAGCGCTATTCTGTTAAGAGAACCGTCCTCATTGATAATTGCGTCACCAAATTTTTCCTTCAACTCCAAAGTGCAGGGAGAAGAATAGCATGTGAGCTTGTGATATATATCATCCGTGTTGATACAAGGAATTCCGTAAGATTCAAATTGAGCGCAAAGTGTACTTTTACCCGCGCCACTGGGGCCTGTAAGTCCAATTATTTTCATTTATACCTCCAAATCAATAGTTTTTATAGATGACAATAAATGGTCACCCTATATTATAC
>CANBDB010000016.1 GCA_947367285.1 uncultured Clostridia bacterium
ATTATATATAATAAACGATGTATGTATAAAATCTTGGAGGATTAAAATATGAAATTAATCAAAAATTAAAAACTTGAAGGAAGCAAAGTTGAGCTTCACTTCTCCGTAGAACAGTCAGTTTTCGAAGCAGCTTGCGAGCACGCTTACAAAAAAGAAGTTGGCAAAATCAATATTCCCGGTTTCAGAAAAGGCAAAGCTCCCAGAGCTATGATTGAAAAGATGTACGGTAAGGGCTTCTTCTATGACACAGCTCTTAACGAAATTCTTCCCGAAGCTTACGAGAGCGCTGTTAAGGAAGCAGGCATTGATCCCGTAGCACAGCCCGAGATCGACGTTCTCTCTCTTGATGAAAACGGTGTAGTTTTCACTGCTAAGGTATTCGTAAAGCCCGAAGTTAAGATCGAAGGCTATTTTGGAATCGAAGTAAGCAAAGAGGTTGCTACCGTAACTGAAGATGAAATCAATCACGAGCTTGAACTCGTAAGAGAAAGAAACAGCCGTGAAATCGACGCTAATGATCGTCCTGCTGAGCTTGGCGATACTGCAGTTATCGACTTTGAAGGCTTTGTTGACGGTGTTGCTTTTGAAGGCGGCAAGGGCGAAGACTACGCTCTTAAGCTTGGTTCCGGTCAGTTCATTCCCGGCTTTGAGGAGCAGATCGTAGGCCACAGCGTTGATGAAGAGTTCGACGTTAACGTTACATTCCCTGCTGAATATCACGCAGAGGATCTCGCAGGTAAGGCATCCGTATTCAAGGTAAAGCTTCACGCACTCACAAAGGTTGAGCTCCCCGAGCTTGATGACGAATTTGCAAAAGACGTTTCCGAATTTGATACACTTGATGAATACAAGGCTGATCTCAAGGCAAAAATCGAGAAGAGACATGAAAATGCAGCTGAAAGCGCAGTAGACGGTCAGCTCATGGATGCTCTTATTGAAAAGCTTGAGGCTGAAATTCCTGAAGCTATGTACGATACAGAGGCTGAAAACTTTGTTCGTGACTATGACAACCAGCTTAGAATGCAGGGTCTCGACCTTAAGACATACTTCCAGTACACAGGTATGACACTTGAGACACTTCGCGCTCAGTTCCGTCCCCAGGCTGAAAAGCAGGTTAAGGCTCGCCTTGCTCTCGAAAAGATTGCAGAGCTTGAGAACCTCGATGCATCCGAGGATGATATTAACGGCGAATATGCAAGAATTGCTGAAGCATACGGCATTGAAGTTGAACAAGTTAAGGCATCTATTGACTCCGAGTTCATCGCAGCTGATATGAAGGTTAAACTCGCTCTTGACGCAGTTAAGGAGCAGATGGTTGTTAAGGCAGCTAAGAAAAAGGCAGCAAAGAAAACCACAAAGAAAGAAACTGTAGAGGGTGAAGAAAAGCCCGTTAAGAAAACAAGAAAGTCTACAAAGAAGGCAGAAGAAACAACTGAAGCCTAATTACCATATTATTTCAGGAGGTCATTACTTATGATGAATAACTCACTCGTCCCAATGGTCGTAGAACAGACCGGCAGAGGCGAAAGATCCTACGATATTTTTTCAAGACTGCTTAATGACCGTATTATTTTTCTTTCCGACGAGGTAAATGATGCTACCGCTTCCCTTGTTGTTGCACAGCTCCTTTATCTTGAGGCACAGGACCCTGACAAAGATATTTCCTTTTATATCAATTCCCCCGGTGGCTCCGTTACCGCAGGTATGGCAATTTATGATACCATGAATTTCATTAAATGCGACGTTTCCACTGTTTGTATCGGCATGGCGGCAAGCATGGGAGCATTCCTTCTTTCCGCAGGCACCAAGGGCAAGAGATTTGCTCTTCCCAATAGTGAAATCATGATCCACCAGCCACTCGGTGGCGCTAAGGGTCAGGCAACCGATATTAAAATTCAAGCAGAGCTTATTCTCCGCACACGTGACCGTCTCAACAAGATCCTTGCTGAAAATACGGGCAAGAGTGTAGAACAAATTGCTCACGATACCGAAAGAGATAACTACATGACTGCTGATGAGGCGCTTGCTTACGGACTTATCGACAAGGTTATCGACAAGCACGCTTGATAAGAGGTAAATATTATGGCTGAGAATAATAAAGCCCAAGGAAACGGCAATACCCCAACAAGGTATTGCTGTTTCTGCGGAAGACACGAAAACCAAGTTAATTTTCTCATTCCCTCACCCAAGGGAGTATATATTTGCGACTTTTGCGTTGACGCATGCTCCGAAATGCTTGACGAGGTACTTGCTGATTACTCATCAAATACCGATACAATCAGACTTGAAGAGCTTCCTAAGCCAATGGACATCAAGAAAACTCTTGACGAGTACGTAATTGGTCAGGATGATGCAAAAATCGCGCTTTCCGTAGCAGTTTATAACCACTATAAGAGAATTCTTTCCATTCAAGATTCCAAGGACTCTAAGGAAATTGATGGCGTTGAGCTTCAAAAGAGCAACGTTCTTCTTATTGGACCCACGGGCGTAGGTAAAACCTACCTCGCACAAACACTTGCAAAGACACTTCAAGTTCCCTTTGCTATTGCCGATGCTACTACCCTCACAGAGGCAGGTTACGTTGGTGAGGACGTTGAGAATATACTTCTTCGCTTGATCCAAGCTGCTGACTATGACGTTGAACGTGCCGAAAAAGGCATTATTTACATTGACGAGATAGATAAAATCTCGCGCAAGAGTGAAAATCGCTCCATTACCCGCGACGTATCCGGCGAGGGTGTTCAGCAAGCACTTTTAAAGATTCTCGAAGGTACTACTGCAAACGTGCCTCCACAAGGCGGAAGAAAGCATCCCAACCAAGAGTTTATCCAGATCAACACTTCAAATATTCTCTTTATTTGCGGTGGCGCGTTTGATGGCCTTGATAAGATTATCGAAAAGCGCAAGGGTAATAATGTTATTGGTTTTGGCGGAGAGGTCAAAAAGAAATCCGAAAAGAAGAAGGACGGCATCTATAAAGACGTTACATCTCACGATATCGTAAAATACGGCTTGATTCCTGAGCTTACGGGACGTATACCCGTCATCGTAGCGCTCTCCGAGCTTGATAAGGATGCTCTTAAGAGAATTATTACCGAGCCTCGCAACTCTCTTCTCAAGCAATATATTAAGCTATTCTCTATTGACGGTGTCGAGCTTGAATTTGAAGATGATGCAATCGGAGCAGTTGCCGAGCTTGCCATCGATCAAAATACAGGCGCACGCGGACTTCGCTCAATAATGGAAGGATTTATGATGCAAATGATGTATTCAATTCCCTCACGCGACGATATTCAAAAGATCGTTATCACGAGAGAAACCGTACTCAACAAAGCAGAACCTAAATATATTCTTAAATAAAAAAATGCTGTTGCAATTGCAACAGCATTTTTTTAACATCCGCAGGTCTTATTATCCGTACGTTTATTTGAAAGTTGCGAACCGCCCGCGCTGAATTCGTGCACAGGAAATGCCATGTGATTGAAGATCTCACAAGGATTTTCTTCGGAATGAGTTGTGCATTCCTTGTCAGGCACCATATATTCAGTAGCATGAATAAGATACTGTGCGGGTCGTACAAGTCTAACTATAGAGAATATACCTATTGATACAGTAAGATACCGATCACAATCATCAATCAGTCCACCGCTGAGATTACGGGTTACACCATCAGGAATATCTCCACAGCTACAGCAACAGAAACAACAATGGCTGTGTTTCTTTTCTATAACTTTAACACCGAGAATTATCGGGTTAAGTGCCTCTACTATTGCTGTTGGCAAATTACCTTCGCTGCAGCAAAGATCAATTGGCATATCACAAAAACCGCTTGTTCCGTTGCTCTTGAAAACGTTAAGATTATTCTCTCCGCCAAAAAGGATTACGTTCTTATCAATTACGGCTACACCGTCAAAATCTTGAATTCTGGACGGTGCAAGACATGCTTCAAACGTAAGCTTAATATAGAGCCTTATATTTACTGAATAAAATCCTTTGTTGAACGCAATGGGATCAACGGTAATATTTGCCCAAGCAATGCAAGAATCCTTGACTCTTATGTTGCTTGTTCTATCGATAATCTCATTTCCAAAATTAGTGAGAAAGACTCTAACATTTTCGTAGCAATCTCTATCTCTACACGAGTCAAGAACACGATTTGCATCAATACAAACCGTGTCTTTTCCGTTGCCTAGTCCTGAACAAGTAAATCTATTGTCCGACATACAAAATTCCTCCAAAAAAATAATAAGAAAGAGATTCATCTCTTCCTTATCATACTATGCTTAATTTGGAATTTTGACAACTTTAAAATAGTTTTCTCATTCGTTCAAGTGCATTTTTTTCAATTCTTGATACTTGAGCCTGCGAAATCCCTATCATTTCAGCCACTTCCACTTGAGTTTTGTTTTTATAAAATCTCATATCAATAATACTGCGCTCGCGCTCATTCAACGTTTTCATAGCTTCATGCAAAGCAATTCTCTCAAGCCATATATCATCACTCGCGCCGGCATCGCTTAATTGGTCAATGACGTAAATAGAATCGCCATTGTCGGTATAAACAGGCTCATATAGTGAAATTGGCGCAATAATTGCTTCCATGGCACGCACAACATTTTCCTTTTTTTCTCCCATTTTGTTGGCAATCTCTTGGGCAGTAGGTTCATTTTCATTTTCGCGTATCAATTCTTCTCTGACTGTAAGAGCATGATATGCCGTGTCCCTCATTGACCTACTTATTCTAATAGAGTTATTGTCCCGTAGATATCGTCGTATCTCCCCTATGATCATTGGAACAGCATATGTGGAAAACTTCACTTCTAAATCTGTATTAAAATTGTCCACTGCTTTGATAAGTCCTACACACCCCACTTGAAATAGATCATCAACGTTCTCGTTTCGGTTGCTAAACCTTTGAATTATGCTCAAAACCAAGCGCAAATTACCGTAAATTAGCTCCTCGCGCGCAATGGAGTCGCCATTCTTTGCTTTTATTAGTAATTCTCTCTTTTTCTCATCATTTAATACTATGAGTTCAGACGTATTCACGCCACAAATCTCTACCTTACTATAGTACATAAATACCTCTCATATGATATTTTATGAAAAGTATTGCCTGTTTTTATCAAGCATTATTCATGCACCATTTAGCCAAAATATGTTAATAAAAAAATCCGACAAACGTCGGATTTTTTATGTATTAATCAATATCTTCAAGAACCTGTTCAGGTGGATTCTCAAGAATTCTGGGATTCTCAAAAATCTTCTTCATCATCTTAAATGCTGATGCGTAGTAGTAACCGTCACAAATTCTCTCATCAGTAGTTACTTTCATCTCTATGTATCTATACTTAACTACTTCACCCTCGTCATTCATTTTCAAGCCGTACTGCTTTGCACCGTATGCAACGAAAACAGGAAGGTTACCAAAGTCATAAATATGATGGTAAATAGGACGAATACCCAAGGAACCCATGGATGTTACAATCAAAGAGCCGTGGAATGGGCTAAGATTAAGTATTGCTTTAGGAAGCAAGCCATAGTAATCGAGTGTTTTAATAAGCCAAATTACAAAGCGAAGCAAGAATCTGGGTATGTAGTTAAGGATTTTAGCAAAATCCTCAGTCGCATTACCGTCGGTATCGCCCTTATTTGCTTCAACTACCTTATTAAATTTATCATAAACGTCATAAACAGTATCAGTAGGCTCAAATTCCACCTTAATGCAAGTATCCTCAGCATCAAGTGCCATTTTCTTTTTAATGGTCATAAGAACCTCAATATTGTTTCTTGCATATATAGTTTGTCCGCTAACGAAACGGTTAATTGAAGGACGCTGAGAAACTACACGCAAATATGAAGCGATAATGACATGAAGAAGCGAGAAATTCTTTCTTCCTGCACGAGTTTGTTCACGGCAGAATTTTTCTGCTTCAGTAATATCAAGCTTCTCGGTAAAGTAGTTAAGTGCATCACTTCTGCGAGGCATAATAAAGGGCATTGCGCGTGTAATGGGGTTAAGCGTTCTCAGCTTTCTACCTTCTTTTCTGTCGCCAAAACGACGTTTTCTTTTATTACTCATTTTAGATCTCCATTTCATAAAATTGCATATATTAATTATTTATGCATATAAATGCATAGTATATGCATTCGTGAGATGTGTCATTGTACCACATTCAAACAGTGTTGGCAATACTTTAGTAAAAATTTTGTCATATTGACCGAATATCAAGATATTTTACTAATGAAATTGACAGTATTTTTGGCTAAAAAGTCCACATTGCCATTATTTGCCACAATATCCTTGCTTGTATGTATCCTTGGAGTATATAAAACTCCCTTTTTTGATTTCTTACAAGCTATACATGCTACGCCGCGAGGAAAGTTCTTATGATCCGAGTTGGATTCGCCGTCCTTGTATGTGCAAAAATCAAGATTAAAATTGGAATCCTTAGTAAATGAATTCTTCAACGTGTGATATTCGTTAGAATCAACTGCATTTTTTTGAGCTATAAAAATTATATTCTCGCCGTTTCCTACACAGTCGAAATTTATAAGAAATTTATCCTGCATTGCGGATTTATGGTCCTTGAAATATGCCGCCGAGCCTTTTTTGCCCTTCTCCTCGTTGTCGAAGAGAATAAATGCAACGCTTTGGAGCTCATCGGTGCCGAGATTATCAATGACAGATAAAACCGTAGCAACACCCGAGGTATTATCATTATAGTTGTTCTGGTTGGGAAATGCTCTCATCATCAGGAAGAATGCACCGTAATAAATTACTAAAAAAGCAATCAAGTATGCGCTATCATCCTGCAAAAGCACCTTACCTATTAGATATGCCAAAGCGAAAGATATTATAAGCAAAAATATCACGGGCAAAAATTGATATGCATAGTAGAGAGGTCTATTTTTAGGAAGCATTATATTTGGAAACAATGACTGGTACGGTGTATCATAATGTGCGGTAAAAACTGCCTTTGCAGTTGTAGGGGTGCCAATAACGATATTTTTGTTTTTTCCGTCCTTGGTTTCTTCAACGTGGGCATCAATTCCCTTTTTCTTCATTTCCTCAACAATATATCTTCTAAAGGCGTGCTTTTCGCTATCGCTTTTGCGTGCGGGATAGTATTCATTCAAATAATCTAAACGTGTCATAATAAACTTCCTTAGAGCATAATCAAAAGAATTAAAACAATAAAAATAATACTGCAAATAATGGATATAGAGTTAATAGCAGCGGAAAGCCCTGCATCTCCATCCATTTCCTTTGTAAAAGCAGGCACTGCCGAACCGATGGGAGCAAATGCAAGCACCATAAGTGTGGTTCTTGTAACCTCGTCCCAAGGCAAAAAGTAGAACAGTATCGCGAGAGCTAAAGCAATTCCGTATCTAACCGAAAGAATTTTTACTACAGTGCCTATTTGGCTCTTTTCGCCAGTAAGTCTAAATCCCACACCGAGCATGAGCATAGCTAAAAAGGCATTTGATCCGCCAATAATCTCGGCAAGTTGAATAATAGGTGATGGGAGCGTTATTTTCAAGAATCCGAGTATCATCATTGTGATACATGTTAAAAATGCGACTGATTTTGAAAGAGCCTTAAGCACTCTCTTGAATGAGAATTTCCCCGTTCCCTTAATGCTTGATGCCACACCGTATGCACCGCCAAGGCAAACAAAGGCATTACCCGCATCAAAGATACTAGCGATTATTACACCGGCAGGGCCAAGGAAACTCTGAACAAAGGGGATGGTAAAATTGCCAATGTTATAACCGGGCAAATTAAGAATACCAAACGCCTTCTCTTCCTTGCTCTTTCCGATATTGAGAACGTATCCGAGCACCATATATAAAATCCCTGCGCCAAGGCCTATAAGAGTCAAGGTGAGCATAGTAACATCAAGAGTTTTACCCGAGAAATTTGAAATAAACGCCGCAGGCAAAGTTATCTTCAATACTATTTTTGTGAGGACGGTAAAATCCTCTTCTTTGAAAAAGTTAAATTTCCTGAGCAGATATCCTGCAGCTATAATAGCTATAAAGCATCCTGCTCTTATCAATACGTTAAGCATATAAATCTCCGTTTTAAAATATGCTCTAATTATACTATATCCTTGCGCATCTTGTCAATAATCCACACAAAAAAAGAGCGACCAAAGTCGCTCTTTTGCGGTTTTTATCGATAATAATTGTGGTAAACGTAACCGGTAAACTCTTCTTGTTCCAAAAATATCCACCAGCCTGATTCAACTGTCATTTTATACTCAAAGCGTAAAGCCAAATCCCCCTCAAAAAGATCGTGCCCACTATTATTCATTTCAAATAAATAACCAAAATTCAAATGGTTCGCTTCGTTTCTGGAATCCGAATAAGTATAAAGCCAAGTATACTTTTCAACGTCCGATGGGTCCTTTTGCGCAGATAACGCAGGTTCAGTGTTTTGATATGTTTTACTGTAGCTATATTGAATTGAAGCTCCGCCGAGATTTCCGCTTTCTACATTAATGTCATACAGACTAAATCCATTAGTATTTGAATAACCAAGGTTAGCACCGATATTATATGAGGATGATATAGTAACAACTCCGGGAGCATTAACCGGATATGCATCCTTATAAACTGGCGTACCGCCGTATCTTATTTGGTCATATCCAACCTCATGCTCTGCTCTTTCTGCTTTTATTTTTATATAACCGCTTTTATTCAGCCACTTATTTTCATATGCAGAATTTCCTAATTCATAGGCTGTTTTTCCCGGGGTAAAGGATATTTCAGATTCGACCAAATATAAGCTACTAATATCATTTGCTCTGTACTTTCTGACAACATAATCGCAATCAACGTAGCCGTACGGTTTATGCTCTTTCCTAAAAGAACCCACATAAAGCTCTTCAAATATTTCGTTACCCGTTGTTGCAATTCCATACGTCAAGTAATGCATTTGAATCGGAAGAAGCTCGATTTCTTCCATTTCATAAAGCACCTCGTTCACGTAATCGTTAATATCACTGATAATAGATTCAGTATCCGTGGCGTTAGTTGTATATGAGTTAACAAAGGGTATTCCATCTTTGTAATAATATATTACGGCGTTGTTTCTTAAAATCTCGTGGTTATCATTTACGTTATCTGATAAATCAATGTCATAAAAAATGCAAATTTTGCTATCATCATGAATCAAGGAATATAGTAAGTCAGAATCGAAATCGACGTAATTACCGTATATGGTATATCCGTTTTCTACAACATGATAATTCTGATCATCAACTGCATTAAAAGTATAATCCATACTCATGATATTGTTTTCAGTTTGTTTAAGATCAAACTCCGTGAAAGAATTTTCAGTATGTGCCGGGATAGATTGAAATGATAAAACTAATGTAATTAATAAGATAAAACTAACAATTCTCATAGATTAATCTCCTTAATAGATAAAAATGAACCAAAAATATGACACTACAATAATCAAAACACTAGAAATCACAATCCCAATATATATCAATGAGTATTTTCTTAGGATGCGATTATATTCAATTTGATAGTATTTTCCTTTTGCATAGGTTTTAAGGCGTACGTATTGAATCAACTCAATTATTACGGACGTAGATGAAAACACAATCGTTAAGAAGAATAAAATAAACTTTATAGTATCCCGAATATCAGTGTAATGAGTCCACTCAACCGCATTCATCCACAAAAATATCTGAGATAACACGAAAAGAAAGCAAGCAATAATACTGTACTTCTTATACTGCCATATTCTCTCCTCGTTGTATTCCTCCGCCTTTTGTGTATCAGTTTTTTCGATACATTCAAAAAGGTCTGATATTGATACGTTGAAGGTTTTGGATAAACGCAACATTGCTTCAACGTCGGGCAAGGTTCTGCCCGTTTCCCATTTTGAAATCACCTTATCGGATACGTTGATAATTTCCGCAAGGTCGCGTTGAGTCATTTTGTTTTCTCTTCGCAAGTCAGCAATTTTTTCGCCAATTGTCATAGGATCACCTCTCCTTTCAACAACATTTTATCAAGATTGGTTGAGAATTGCAAGGAATTATGTGGAGAATTGCTCTCCGTATGGGAGAATTATCTTTGAATTTTAACTACATTTTCAATATGCCCCGTTCTTGGGAACATATCAACGGGTTCAACCTCGCCAATGGTGTAACCAAGGTCTGAGAACATTTTACAATCGCGCGCGAGTGTGTCGGCATCACAGGAAACGTACACAATGCGCTTAATATCGCGCTTGGCGAGGAATTCAATCACCTCGGGGGTACAGCCCTTTCTTGGTGGGTCGAGAATCACAACGTCGGGATTAAGTGCACCGTGTTGTGCCTCAACTGAAGCAAAGAGGGATTCTATATCTTTAGCATCACCGGCATAAAATTTGGCATTGTCAAAGCCATTGATTCGGGCGTTGACTTTAGCACATTCAACAGCTCCCTCAACTATCTCAACACCTACAAGCTCACTTACGGAGTCTGCCATCGAAAGACCAATAGTGCCCGTGCCGCAATACATATCAACGAGCGATATTTTCTTATCAAATCCTGCTATAGCCCTCTCTTTTGCGAGTCCATAAAGAATCTCAGCACCATCATGGTTAACCTGATAGAAGGACTCGGGAGTTATACGGAAACGCACGCCGCAAAGGATATCCTCAATATATCTCTCACCATGGAGTGTTCGATATTCATTGCCAAGAACTACATTGGTGTTCTTTTTGTTTGCGTTGATTTGAATACTCTTAACACAAGGAAATTCATCACAGATTCGTGCAACAAATTCCCTCTCGAAAGGCATTTTATCAGTATTTATTACAAGACAAACCATTATTTCGCCCGTATTTTTGCCGTAGCGCAAATAGAGGTGGCGAAGAAGTCCCTTGCCTGTTTCTTCATTATAAACGGAGAGCTTATTTTCATTCGCAAAATCACAAACTGCACGAAGAATATCACCAAAAATCCTCGGCTGAAGCGCGCAATCAAATGCAGGCACAACGTTGTGTGTTTTAGTAGCATAAAAACCTGCAACAACCCCCTGCTTAGTCATTGCAAAGGGGTACTGCGCCTTATTGCGATATCCGCTTGTTTCATTAGTGCTATGTACGTCATTTATTACAACTTCGGGAAGCCCTGCCTTTATAAATGCGTGTTTTACATAGCTTTTCTTTATCTCTTTTTCGTGCTCATAGGTAATATGGCGGTAAACACAACCACCACAGCTCTCGCTGGCATTACAAAAAATTTGATTATCACGGTAGATTGAAGCCTCAACAATATCCTCAAGTCGCGCAACAGCAAAATTACTATTTACTTTGATAATTTTAGCTTTAATTTTATCGCCTGTAACCGCTCCGCGCACGAAGACGACGCGACCGTCTTCAAGATGGGAAACGCCCGCGCCAAGATTATTTATATCGGTAATTAAAAGTTCAACAGTGTCGTTTTTCTTAATGTTATACATAGTATTCGTCATTAGTATCAAGGCAGATGCACACTACCTCGTCGTTTTCGCTCATATCACACGCAAGTGCAATATTATTATTTTTAGCAGTTACCTTGCCCGCTCTACCCAGAGGAGTATGCTCGTAATCAAGATAACCTACAACCATAGTTTTATCCTCAAAATATGATTTGTCAATATCAAGATAACCGTTCATAAATGAATCAAGCTCATAGTCATAGAGATCGGTATTTTTATCAAAACCATCAATTCCTCTGCAAGTGAGGACAATTTCCTTGCCGTTGCGGAGTGTTACTTCCTCAAATACGGGGAGATCCGAAAGATAGTCAAGAAATCCTTCCTTTGAGTCGGATTCAGCACTCTTAAAAGCCTCAAGCGTTGGCTGACCGCCATCCTGTGCCCAAGCAATCATTTCATTGGAAAAGCTTACGGAAGGTGCTCTGCCCTCTCGGAGAATTCTATCAAATTCTGAAAGAAGAAGATATGCCTTATAATCGTGCTCACCGAGAACGGAATAAACGTTATACTGCGCGCTAAGCTCATTAACAAGCTCAATTGAGTTCTCTCCGTAATCTACAATGTTACCGAGAATGTAGAGAACGTCGCTCTCCCTGAGATTGATTTTCTTGATGAGCTTTTCATATTTATCAAGTCTGCCGTAAAGATTGGATGCTACGTAAATCATAAATTACTCCTTATATGTGATTAATTACATTGGATTCAAAGAAATCGCATTCAATGGATGAATCGGCTTCAGTAACAAAGCGAGAAAGATTATAAAGTGCAATTCTTTCAGTAAAGTAGTGTCCTGCCTCAACCAAATTAATTCTATAGTCCTTGCAATCGGTGAGATTGTGGTAGCCAATCTCTCCGGAAAGATATGTGTCAGCACCGCTTGCAGCCGCCTCACGGATATAGCTGCCGCCACCACCACCAACAAGAGCGAGCTTGTGAACCTTACCGCTATTGGTTGCATAATTAAGATGCTCGCAACCAAGCTTTGCACTAACCACCGCTACAAAATGTTCAATGTCAAGCTCCTCAGGGAGATATCCAACTCTCATAAGCTCAATTCCCTCGCACTCGATTTTTTCAACGTCAGTAAGCTCAAAAACATCTGCAAGAGCATCATTGACACCACCGTCAACCGCATCAAAGCGTGTGTGGTATGACATTACTGCGATATCATTTTTGATAAGCTTTATAAGACGAGCGGGGATTCCAAAATCACCCGATAATGTCTTAACACCGCGGAAAATAAGTGGATGATGGGAGAAAATCACATCATAACCGCCCTCAATTGCGTGATCAATCGCCTCGGGCGTTACGTCCATTGTAAATAATGCTTTTTTAACTACTCTATCAGGATTTGGACAGCACATAAGACCGTCGTTATCCCAAGAACAAGAAAGCTCCCTGGGAATCTTTAGATTCATATATTTGCTAAGCTCGTTAATAGTCATATTCTTACCTCTCTATGTATTTGTTAATTTCATTTAAGAGTAATAACTCGGCGGTTGTATCCTCATTACCGCTTCTCTTGCCCTCAATTTTTCGCTCAAGCTTTTTCTTTGTATTCTCAAGCAATTGAACAAGTAAATCGGTCTTTTCTTTTATTATAAATTCACCGAAATGAAGGGTGAAATTATCGTAATGACGAATTATTCCGTCATATTCGGCCGCAATGGTTTGGTATGTCTTATCGCGGTCAAAGGAAAGTGTTTCTCCAATAATTCTAAATCCGTTATTCGCAAGGTATTCGCGGAGCTTTTCAGGATGGGTCATGGGTTGAAGAATAATGCGCTTGTCAGTATTCTTAAGCCAAGGCGCTTCATCTATGATTTTGATAATAAGCTCACCGCCCATACCGAATATTGCTACGTCATCAACTTCAACAGAGGAAATGCCGGATAGTCCATCGCAAAGTACAGTTTTGATGGATGCGGTCATATTGTATTTTTCAATATTCTCTTCCGCTTTGTCAAGGGGGCCACGATTGATATCAGCGGCTATTGCAGAATTAATAATCCCATTGTCTATTAAGTATATAGGCAAGTAACCGTGATCCGTGCCTATATCAGCAAGGCGCTTACCTTTGCGAACCAGGGGCACGGCAGTTAACAGCCTATCATTTATTTTGATATTTTCCATATTGTCTCCAAGAGCAAAAAGAGCCCTTTGCAAGGCCCTTTTTGTTTTTAATTTCCAAGAAATGCGTTGATTTTCTCTACAAGCTTATCAGCATCTGTTCCGTGAACTGCACACGCGTCAGCAATACATTCTCCACGAGAAGCGGGACAACCGAGACAGTGCATACCAATTTCAAAAAAGAACTGTGCTGTTTCAGGATTGAAATCAAGAACATCACCGATAATGGATTCTTTTGTTACTTTCATTTTGTATACTCCATTCTTAAAAGATTATATAATATTATATAACATTTTAAGCTCCGTGTCAATCGAATTTTAGTAGAAATGAATGGAAATTTACAAAAACTGTTTCATTTTTTCGACGTTGTGCTCTTCAAATGCTACTATTTCTTTAGCAAGAGATACTGTATTGCGACATTCAGGATATACTTCGTATGCACTTACCTTTTGAAGAAGATCGGTAATATCCATTGTAGAGCCCTGCACCATCATCTCCGCCATATGACTTGTTGTGCTGTCCTGCAACGATTTCATCTCCATGCCGAGCTTTGATGAAATCTTGGCTATCGGGTTTGGTTCCTTGGGCTCAACGCCTTGATTTACAAGCTGATTTTTCACGTTTTGAGCAAATTTTTCGTATTGATTTAATTGGTTGGTCATTAATGCTTTCATATTATCGTCTTTGATCTTAGGTAAGAGGTTTATGATGGAATCAGAGCCCATTTTAACGTTAGAATAAATGTCCTGAAGTAGTTCCGCATTTTTATTTCGGTTAGTATTATTCATAATTTTCTCCTTTGTTTTTTTATTATTTTTCCCGTCACTGAATAAAATATACAATCAAAAAGGAACGGTGAAAATTCACCGTTCCTTAAAATTTTATTAATAATTTAGAAATTAAAGGTTAATAATTTCGTCAAATTTGCCATACTCGCCTTGAGCATTTCCATTACCTACGGAGCATTCCGCATCGCTATTCTTAAATGCCTCAAATACGGGAACGAATTCCTTAATATCTTCTCTACTAAAGGAGAGCACCTCAGCCATATGACGAGCTCTTTCCTCATAGGTATATCCGGCAAGGTAGCTCATTTCATTTTCAATTCCCTCCTGCTCAACGGATTTGGGATTTACAAAGTCTGCAAGTGTACTAATGATACAACCGAGGATCTCACCGTCGGTAAACTCGTTAGTAGCAAGGTAATTTGCAATACTATCGTAGATATCGTAAGTTTCCTTAACCTTGGGGTCGCGATATGAATAAATATTCATTGCTCCGCGTCTTGCAAAACGAAGTCCTGTGCCGTATGCGCCGCCTACTTCACGAATATTATGCCACAAGTATCCAAGTGAAAGAAGGTTTGAAAGAGCGATATGCTTGCCGCTGTAAGGAAGTATATCTGTTACGTCAAGAGAACGTACGTTAAAGCTAATACCTGCAGGAATTGCATATGCCACCCTCTTCTTATCGGGGTTGGTAAGTGTTGCACCTGTAAGTGCTTTACCTTCAGGAAGAGCAAGAGCATTTGCAAGGAGTTCCTTATTTCCTGTAAGACCTGTGTAGCAAAGATTGCCGCTATTAAATACTTTACCAAGAATTTCTCTCGCATTTTCACAGAATGCTGCGGGAGCACTTGCGTATTCTTGAATCTTTGTATACAGAGGATATCCATCTGTAAGCACACTGTAATATCCGCTTGCGGAGATGAGGGATTCACTTGAGTTAATTGCAAGTCCAACACCGTTACCCATGAACTGCATTCTTGTGTTATTGAGCTCACGAGCGAGTACAGTTTTTGCGGTTTCTTCATCATAAACTGTCTTTGTAAGCAGTTCGCTAATGATTTCAAGTGCCTTGGGTGCGTTCTTTTCAAGACAAGCAACACTTACAACAAGGTAAGGATCAGACTTTTCCATAGTGGGAGAAACTGTAGTTGTTACAAACTTCCACTTACCTGCATAACGGTTGAGCAAATTGGAAATCTCGCTGGGTGTATGATAAGCGGTAGCAAAATCGCCAAGAGAACGAGAAAGGAGCTCAACTGTCATAATCTCATCAGCATTGAGTCCTGCGAGTGAGAAGTAGAAGCGGTAATATGCAACACCATTGGTTTCGGCAGGAGTATGAAGAACATTTCCCTCAACATTAAATTCTTTCTTGGGAAGCTCTTTAGTAAGCTTATCAAGTGAGAGCGTGGGCATTTTAGCAATTACTTCAGGAGTATCTCTATCCATAGCAAGCTTTGTGCCTTCAACAAATCTTTGATGTGCTTGTGCCTTAAACTCATCGGAAAGGTTGGCAGTGTACTTTTCTACGTTAGCAAGATGAGCAGCGCTTGATTCTCTCTGCACGGGAACGAGAACGGAAATAGCGGTGATATCATTCTCAAAGAATATGTCACGAAGAAGATTTTCAAAATATCCGTTAGCAAGCTCGCGCTCGAACTTTTCAAATGCTTCGTCAATTTCAAAATAAGTGTTGAGGGGGACGCCATAGAAGGAGTTATTTGCAATATTGATGAAATCGTATATGCAAAGGCCCGTTACGGCATTTCTCTGCTCCTTCATTTTGAAGCGAGTAGAGGAAATTTGAGAAAGCATAATTTCTTTTTCGATTCCATTATCAATAATGCCTTGAATTGTATCGTCGATAATCTTTTTAATTGTATCACGATGCTCTTTTTCAGTGTTATAAGCCGCAAAGCCCCAAGATGTCTGAATATCATCAGTAGAATCGTATATATCCGAGTCCGCCATAAGTCCGCTTGTTACAAGCGCTTTTTTAAGGGGAGATGAGCTATTATCCATAAGGTAATTTGCAAGAAGTCCTGCGGCCATTTGTCTTTCGGCATCATTATACATACCCACGTTGTAGGAGTATATAATATTTGTCTTGCCCTTTGTATCCTCGGAAGGAGAAATAGCATATTCGTGCTCGCAAACTCGATGGTTGGGGCCCTGAACAGTATGCTCGATTTCGCTTCTCTCCTGGGATGCTCCTGCAAGCCACTCATCAATGATATCGGTATATCTATCAATATCCATATTTCCGCGAAGGAAAAGTACACAGTTTGCAGTGCTATAGTATTTTCTGTAAGCTGCAAGGTAGTTCTCATATGTGAGTGAAGGAATTACACCGGGCTCACCGCCGCTATTGAATTTTTGATATGTGTCAGGATAAAGGTCAGCTTTCATAGCTCCATAGAGCTGACGCTGAATGGATGCGGTCGCTCCCTGCATCTCGTTATAAACTACGCCCTTAATATCATAACCATTCTCAGCCTTTTCGATATGCCACCCTTCACGAAGGAATGTGCCTTCAGCAAGAATAGGATTAAACACCGCATCAAGATATACCTTCATGAGATTTTCAAAATCGTCGGGGTTACATGACGCGCATGGGTACATGGTTTTACCCTGGAACGTCATAGCATTAAGGAAGGTATTCATTGAGTTTTTAAGCATAAAGAGGAAGGGAGAGTTAATGGGGTAATTCTTGGAACCGTCAAGAACGGAGTGCTCAAGAATATGGAAAATACCTGTTGAATCATCCGGAATCGTCTTAAATGCTGCACAGAAGGATTTTTCCTCAGTGCCCGAGTCAATGTATATAAGCTTTGCTCCGCTAATATGCTCATATTCATATACGTCATATCCGCAGGAGTCAAATCTTACCTTGTTTGTGAACGTAAAGTTTTTCATAGTTTCTCCTTTATTATGTAAATCACTTATTATTTGTAAGGTCAGTTCTCAAGCATAATCTTGATAATCTCTTTATCGGTGCTACTCATTCCCTCTCTAGCGAGAAGTCCAACATTGCGTATTGTATTTTCAACACCCTTTTTAACGATACCATCACCGCCGTAAAATTGCTTATTTGCTTTTGCCATTTCACAGCCCATAAATCCGGCTTCAACCGCCATAGCGATTTTAGCTGCACAGGATGCCTTTGCACCGTCGCAAATCGTTCCCGATAGTATGGCAACTGCATTTACAAGTGTATGTGCGATCTCGCGGTATCCGCCACCTTGAAGATAGCAAATTCCTGCCCCCGCACCAACTCCGGCACTTATTGCTCCACAATATGCTGAGAGAGTTCCGATACCTGTTTTTTGGTGTACTGTTACAAGATCCGAAACAAGAAGTGCGCGATACATTTTTTCTTCGTCAATACCCATCTCACGAGCATAAACAACTACGGGTACACTTGCAGTAATTCCTTGGTTACCGCTTCCCGACAGGATGCACACGGGAAGCTCGCAGCCACTCATACGGGCATCACTACCTGCGGCGGCATAGCCCTTAATCTTATCCTTAAGTGGCGCATTTCCTTGATTGTAAAGAATTTTACCAATTGTTGCTCCGTAATCGTTAGTTAAGCCTTCATTGGCTATTGCAATATTCATCTCTAACTGTTTTTGTAGATGTGGCTTAATTCTTGAGAGATCGACTGTATCGGCAAATTCTACGATATCCTTGACGTTTAAAAGTGAGCGATCCGCCTTTTTTAAGCTCTTACCGCTTTCCTCTCGCTCATTTCTATAATGGTCAGTAATATCTTCATCATTTTTGCTAACAAGCACCACGTTTGTATGGTAATCGGATATTCTAACCTTAACCTTGTCCTCACCGCGAAGTGCTTTAATGAAAAGGTCAAAATTACAGGGGCTTTCCAATTCTTCCAGAACAATCTCATTATTTAATTTGTAATCTTTAATGGCATCTACATCTTTTTCACTAAGTGCCGATAGAAGCTCGAGCTTGAGGTCGTATCTGCCCGATATAATACCCGCAGCAACGGCACTCTCTATGCCATGCATACCCGACGTTGACGGAACGATAACGCTCTTGACATTCTTAATGATATTTCCACTGAGGCGTATTACTACTTTTTCGGGATTTGCACCGAGTGCATCCCTTGCTATTGCCGCTGCATAGGCGATGGCAATAGGCTCAGTACAGCCCATTGCTACCTGCAATTCTTCGATAAGTATATCCTCGTATGTTTGTACTACTTTACTTGAAAGCATTTCATTTATCCTTTCAAAAAATTAATTGTGTTAATTTTATCACATTTGCGTTATTTAGTCAAGAAAAAAAGCTCTTTTTCTTCTATTTTTTAATAATAATTGAAAAATATAAAGAAAACCTATTGAATTTCGTCAAATTTTGTGTTACAATATAAACTGCTGTCTCTTATACACATCTGACGCTGCCGACGACTTAATAGGTGTAGTTCTCGGTGGTGGCGGGCTCAGTGACATGGGGGGGGGGGGGGGGGGGGGGG
>CANBDB010000017.1 GCA_947367285.1 uncultured Clostridia bacterium
CTTGCCCCCTATGAGCAAGCGGGGCCCGACGAAAAGATATTTTCGTGGCTCGATAGCTTGACGAAAAATGAACTCGGCTTCGCTTTCATTTCAAACAACTCAAGTGATGAGAGAATTAGACGTTTTAACCAAAATATAGGCGCTCCCGCCTTTGCCAAAAGCGGAAAACCTTTCGCGGGCAAGAATATCAAGCTTGCTCTTGAACAGCTTGGCGGTGAAAAACAAAGCACGGCATTTCTCGGTGACCAAGTGTTCACCGACGTATTAGCAGGCAAATTCAACGGAATGAAAGCAATTCTTGTACCGCCCATCAAGGACAAGAAAAACGCATTTTTCCGCTTTAAGAGGGCGCTTGAAAAACCCATTCTTAACTATTATTTCAAAAAACACGCAAAATAAGGAGTTTTTATGACACAGCTTAAAAGATTACAAAAAATTATGAAAGAAAAGGGAATCGAGGGTATTTTGCTTTCTTCCCACCTCAATCAAAGATATATCACAAATTTCAATTTTGATGACGGATATGTGGTTGTTTTTCAAAACAAGGCATATGTTTTGACCGACTTCCGCTATATTGAAGCGGCAAATAATGAAGTTAATCACGAGGACTTTGAAATCCTTACTCCCAAGGGAGGCCACCTTAAGTGCGCGGCTGAGCTTGCTTGTCAAAATGGCGCAGCGAAGGTTCTTGTAGAGGAGAGCGAGCTTTCTCTCGAATACTTCTCCTTCTTTGAAAAGGCGGCTGAGGGAAGAGTTGCATACGAAAAGGGCGCTTCCGCAATTCTCACCGAGATGAGAATGATAAAGACCCCCGAGGAGCTTGAAAATATGGCAGAGGCGCAGAGAATTACTGACGCGGCATTTTCTCATATTATAAGCGTTCTTCACCCCGATATGACTGAAATTGACGTAGCGCTTGAAATCGAATTCTTCATGCGTAAAAACGGTGCGGAGAGAACGTCCTTCGACACTATCGCAGTGTCCGGAACTGCTTCCTCAATGCCCCACGGTGTGCCTCGCAATATAAAGCTCGAGCGCGGATTTTTGACAATGGACTTTGGTTGCGTTTACGGTGGCTATTGCTCCGATATGACAAGAACTGTTGTTCTCGGCAAGGCTGACGAGGAAATCAAGAAGGTTTACTACACGGTTCTTGAAGCGCAAACAAAGGCGCTTGAGGCAGCGGCAAACGGAGAGCGCGGATGCTACCGCCTTGACGAAATTGCACGCGATATCATCAACGGCGCAGGCTATGAAGGTAGATTTGGCCACTCACTCGGTCACGGTGTTGGTATGTTCATTCACGAGAGCCCCCGTCTTGCTCCCGGTATGGACCGTGGTGCAAAGCTCACTACAGGCAACGTGGTAACATTTGAGCCCGGTATCTATATCCCCGAAAAATACGGTTGCCGTATTGAGGATATGGCTGCTATCACCGATGACGGAATCCGCAATTTCACAAAGAGCACAAAGGAGCTCATCGAGCTGTTTTAAGATATGATTAAGAAAAGTATAAGAATAAAACTCACTTCACTCCGAGAGGCATCCAACGATAGCTTTTTCAACGAGATTCTCGGCGGTGAGCCCATGGATGAGCTTGAGGACGAGATCCCCGAGGAGGAGCCCGAGGGCCCAATTGAAATGTTCTCCGAGGGTGAGCTTTACATCACTGATGAGCGCGTTATAATCGCTTATGACGAAAGCGAGCTTACGGGCATGGAGGGCTCACACACGCAGGTGCGATTTGAGAGAAATATGCCCGAGCTTGTGACCATGATGCGTCACGGCACTGTGAATACAATTCTCGTTTTTGAAAAGGGAAAAAGACATATTTGCACCTATCAAACGGAATATATGCCCTTTGAAATTTGCGTTTATACCAAGGAGGTAACTAACACTCTCCTTGAAAACGGACGAATCGACCTTGATTATATCGTAGAAATCCGAGGCGCGCAGGCGGAGAGAACTAGGTTTACCATTGAGGTTTTTGAGGACGATACGCTTGCATAAATAAGCATAAATACGCATAACATAACCAAAAAAAGTGAGGTTGTGTTATGCGTATTTTAGTTGTGGTCGGAACTCGCCCCGAGGCGATAAAAATGCTGCCGCTTGTTTTGGAGCTTAAAAAGTATTCGCAATTTGAGGTGCTTGTGTGCCATAGTGGTCAACACGAGGATATGTGCCGTGGTATTTTTGAATTTTTCGGCATCGAGCCCGACGTAAAATTTTCAGTTATGAGAAAAGGGAGATCACTCTGGGAACTATCCCAAAAATTGCAAGAATCATTTAATTCTTTATTTGAAACAGAAAAATTCGATCTTATTCTCGTTCACGGAGACACCACCACCGCATTTTGCGCCTCTCTTGCCGCATTTTACCGAGGTATAAAAATCGCGCACGTTGAGGCAGGCCTTCGCACCTATAAAAAAGAGCCTTTTCCCGAAGAATTCAATCGAGTTGCTATTGACAATATGGCAAGCGTGCATTTTCCGCCCACCGAGGAATGTGTAAAAAACCTTGCGAAAGAGGGGATATTCCATACTCAAGCCGTAGGAAATACCGTCATCGACTCTTTTGCATATACCCTTGATGAAAAATACACCTCTCCCATCTTTGAAAATGCAAGAAATCGCAAAATAATTCTCATTACCACCCACCGACGCGAAAATTTGGGCGAAAAAATGAAGAATGCTTTGCTTGGTATTAGGGATATATTGGAAAATAGGGATGATATATATGCCGTCTTTCCTATGCATCCCAATCCCGCTATAAGAAATATTGCTCGAGAAGTGTTCGCCAATACTGATAATATCGAGCTTTGTGAGCCCCTCCCGGTATATGATTTTCACAATCTTCTTTCACGTGCATTTGCGGTAATTACAGATAGCGGTGGAATTCAAGAGGAAGCGGCATATCTCGGTGTTCCCGTGTTTCTTTTGAGGGATGAAACGGAGAGGGGAGAAGCGGTAAGTGAGGGGAACGTCTACCTTGTGGGGACAAAAAGGGAAGCTGTAACACAAGCCTTTTTTCAAATTATGGGGGACGATACAAACCTGTTGTCGATGAGGCACAAAAGCACAGTATTCGGTGATGGAACAACGAGTGAAAAAATTGCAAAAAAAGCTCTTGTCAATGGCGAAAAATAATGATATAATAGAATGAAATATTATGTAATATCCTGTAGAGGAGTAGACTATGAAAATAAATGAAATCAAATCAAAAATAGCTTGCGGAGACTTGGACAAGAGATTTATCCGCCTGTATGACAAGTCGAGCATTAATGCTCAAAGAGAGCGTTATCTTGCGGCGCTTGACAGCTTTTCGTCCATTTATGGTGACGAAAGAGAAGTGAATATTTATTCAGTTTCGGGTAGAAGTGAGCTTGCGGGTAATCACACCGACCACAACTGCGGAAAGGTAATTGCCGCTTCCATCAACCTTGATATTATTGCGGTAGTAGCGCAAAACGGAACTAATACCATCAATCTCAAGAGTGAGGGATTCCGTCAGCTTTCAATAGACTATACCAAATACAGTGAGCCAAATCCCACTCATTTTGGAACGAGTGCGTCGCTTATTGCAGGTATGTGCCGTGGCTTCCTTGATAACGGTCACGCGGTGGGCGGATTTGATGCTTACTGCACCTCAAACGTGCTTCGCGGCTCCGGACTTTCCTCGTCAGCTGCGTTCGAGGATATGATTGGAAACATTCTTAACCACGAATTCAACGAAGGAAAAGTTGATAACGTGGAGATCGCCCAGCTTGCGCAGTATGCCGAAAACGTGTTCTTTGGTAAGCCCTGCGGACTTATGGACCAGGTTGCTTGTGCGTACGGAGGAATCGTGTCAATCGACTTTGAGGACACCAAAAATCCCAAGATCGAAAAGATAGATTTTGACCTCACAGCTGCAGGATATAACCTTTGTATCGTTGATACGGGCGGAAATCACGCGGATCTTACGGATGATTACGCGAGCGTTCCCGCCGAGATGAAATCCGTTGCGGGATTCTTTGGAAAAACTCATCTTCGCCTCTGCGATAAGGCACAAATTATAGAAAATGCTCGCGAAATTCGTGAGCAGCTTGGTGATAGAGCACTTATGCGCGCGCTTCATTTTTGCAGTGAAAACGAGCGCGTTGACAGAATGAAAACCGCCCTCAAGAGCGACAATCTCGACGCTTATTTTGACGGTGTTCTTGAATCGGGCAGATCATCCTTCTGCTATCTCCAAAACGTATATACAACCAAAAATATCACCGAGCAGGGACTTTCTCTTGCGCTTTGCTTGACCGAGGGCTTTATGAAAAATAAGGACGGTGCTTTCCGTGTTCACGGAGGTGGCTTTGCGGGAACTATCCAGGCGTACGTTAAGGAAAGTGACGTTGCATCTTACCGCACGCTGATGGACTCCGTTTTCGGTGAAGGCGCGTGTCTTGTTCTTCGTGTTCGCCCCGACGGTGCGGTAAAGGTGAATATTAATGAATAAATATTCAATAACCTCGCTCTATTCCGGTTCAAAGGGGAACTGTGTCCTCATTGAAACCGAAAAGGCAAAAATCCTCATTGACGCGGGCAAGAGCGCCCGTGCGCTTTGTCAGGCATTGGGCTCCGTTGGACTTGATTTTAGCAATATTGATGCTATTTTTATCACCCACGAGCATACGGATCACGTTAGTGCGCTTGAGGTTTTGCTCAAAAAGCATCAAAAGCCCGTACATATAGTTGGAATTTCAGCGCAAAAACTTCTTCTTCGCTCGGTAGGGAATATAGAATCCTCTCTTTGCATCCATCCACCTAAATTTTCCGTTGAGGTGGGCAATATGACGGTTGAGAGCTTTCCCACTCCCCACGATAGTGAATTTTCCGTGGGCTACCGTATCTCCATTGGCGATACCTGTATCGGATATGCAACGGATATCGGCTACGTCACCGACGAGATTCGTGAAAATCTCTCGGGATGCGAGAGCGTGGTGCTTGAATGTAATCACGACGTGGATATGCTTATGAACGGCCCGTACCCCTATGACCTCAAATTAAGAATTAGATCGAATAGAGGACACCTTTCCAACCGTGATTGCGCGGATTTTGCCGCAGATCTTTGCCTCATTGGAACAAAAAATATCCTTCTTGCCCACCTTAGCGAAGAGAATAACGATCCCGCGCTCGCGTATGACGAGGTGTGGAGCGCTATCTCAGACGAAGAAGTTAACCTCAAAATTGCTTCGCAATACGAACCCATAAAGCTGATTTAAGGAAAAAATATGTTAAACGTAAAAATCTATGTTACGGGTACTCTCAAGGAGCAGTACTATAAGGACGCGATAGCGGAATATAAAAAGCGCCTCGGTGCATTTTGTAAATTTGAAATCGTGGAATTTAAGGAGTACAAGCTCCCGGACGACCCTTCACAAAAGCAAATAGAGGGGGCGCTTGTCGCTGAGGGACAAAAAATTCTCTCCGAAATAAGTCTCAAGGCATACAAAATAGCTATGTGCGTTGAGGGCAAGCAACTTTCAAGCGAGGATTTTGCGGTCAAGCTCGACGAGATAGCCACCACTCACGGAGAGGTCGCGCTCATCATTGGTAGCTCATTCGGTCTTTCCGAGGAGCTCAAACGCGCGTGCGATTTTCGTATGAGTGTGTCAAAAATGACTCTCACGCATCAAATGATGCGCGTGTGGCTCGTTGAGATAGTCTACCGTTGCCTCTCAATATCCCACGGGGGAAAATACCATAAATAAACCAAAATCAAAACCACCGGTTCAACCGGTGGTTTGCTCTACACCTAAAAGGGGACATTACAAGCTTCCACCCTAAAGGGTCACTGAATTATATTATTGCATTACACGCCCTACAACCCGTGAACGGGTAACTATCCAAGGCCCCTTTGTATAAAGGGGGCTCCCGACTGTGTCGGGTGGGGGATTGTTTTACATTACTAACAATCCCTCCGTCAAAATCAAAGATTTTGCCACCTCCCTTTGCACAAGGGAGGCTTTATTTTCGGCTTACATCAAGCTTGCCGATTTTTATTCGGCACTACTCTATTAGTACCCCCAGTAGAACTGGGGGGTGTTCCCACCCTAAAGGAGCCAAAACAACTGCAGCACCCAAAAATGCGGCAGTTTTTTGCTTTTATTATATTATTTTATTAAAAATATAAAAAAGCTCTTTACAAATTGCAAAAAAAATAGTATTATATAGAGTAGCAAATTATAAGCTTCTTATGTGGAGGTAAAGAAAATGGAAAATTTACAACCAAAGTATAAAAGAGTTTTGCTCAAGCTCTCGGGCGAGGCACTTGCCAAGGACTGTAGCGGCATACTCAATTTTGACTATATCGAGCAAATTGCCGAGGTGCTTAAAAAGTGCGTTGCAAGCGGAGTCGAGGTAGCCGTAGTTGTAGGTGCCGGAAATATTTGGCGCGGACGACAGAGCGGCAGTATGGATAGAGCAAGAGCCGACCAAATGGGAATGCTCGCAACTGCGATCAACTCACTTGCACTTGAAGAGACCTTTAATTCCGTAGGGCTCAAATCAAGAGCCATGATGGTAATGGAGGTAAATTCCTTTGCCGATCCCTACCGTATAAGAGATGCAAGACGTCATCTTGATGAGGGCGAGGTAGTAATTATCGGTGGCGGCACGGGTATGCCGTTCTTCTCAACCGACACAGCAGCGGCAATTCACGCGGCTGAGATCGGCGCCGACGTAATACTTATGGCAAAGAACATTGACGGTATCTACACAGCCGACCCCCACGTTGATCCGGGCGCAAAGCGCTATGACGAGATCACGTACCGCGAGATTCTCGACAAGGAACTCAAAGCACTTGACATTCCCGCAAGCGCATTTTGTATGGAGAACAATATCAGATGCTACGCATTCGAGCTTAAAGATCCCATGAACATCTACAAGGTAATTATGGGCGAAAAGATCGGAACTGAATTACACAGATAAAAAAAGGAAAGAATATAAAACGAGGTAAAAATTATGGCATTCAACATTAAAACTTACGAAGAAAAGATGACAAAAACAATCGCGTCTTACGAATACAACCTTGCAACCATCCGTGCAGGTCAGGCAAATGCGGGCGTACTCAATAGAGTAACATTTGAGTACTACGGCTCTCCCACTCCCGTAAACACCATGGCTGATATCAGAATGGCTGACTCCAGAACACTCACAATCACACCTTACGACGCATCCACTCTCAAGGCAATCGAAAAGGCGATCCTTGTAAGTGATATCGGCATTAACCCCTCCAATGACGGTAAGATGATTCGCCTTGTATTCCCCCAGGTAACTGAGGAAAGACGTAAGGAACTTAAGAAGCAGATTCAGAAGATGGGTGAGGATACAAAGGTTATCATCCGTAACATCCGTCGTGATGCCAATGACGACATCAAGAAGTGCAAAAAGGACGGAATTCTTACTGAGGACGACGTAAAGAATGCTGAAAAGAAGGTTCAGGATCTTACTGATAAGTTTATCAAAGAGGTAGACGCTTGCTCCGCTAAAAAAGAGAAGGAAGTAATGGCTATCTAATAACTATTGACTATTAAGGCGGGGGCTTGTTACAAATTCCCGCCTTTTTGGAATTTGAGGTATAAATTTGGAAAATAACAATTGTTTTAAAGTTGACGAAAATTTAAGACATATCGCGTTCATAATGGACGGAAACGGTCGCTGGGCAAAGATGAGAGGAATGAGTCGCCCCGAGGGACATAAGGTCGGTGTCAAGGTGTTCGAGCATATTGCCAACACCTGCTTCGATTTTGGACTTGAGGCGGTAACCTTTTATGCCTTTTCTACGGAGAATTGGAAACGTCCGCCTGCGGAGATAAAAACCATTATGAATTTGCTTGCGCGCTATCTTGAGGTCTGCGGCGACGATCTTGTTAAAAGAGAAGTGCGCTTCCGTGTGCTTGGTGATAAGGACGGACTTAACGATAATTTAAGAGAAAAAATCAATTCACTTGAGCAAAGAACGGCGCATTTTAGAAAGACCTTGAACGTAGCAATTAATTACGGCGGCAGGGACGAGATAGTCCACGCTTGCAAAAAGCTTGTAGACGAGGGCAGGGAGATAAATAAAGAAAATTTGTCACTTGCGCTCTATACCGAGGACTGTATTGATCCCGACCTCGTGGTAAGAACTGCGGGAGAGAAGCGACTTTCAAATTTCCTTTTGTGGCAGGCATCCTACGCCGAGCTTTATTTTACCGATACGCTTTGGCCCGATTTTTCGGATGAAGACCTCATTTTAGCAATTAAAGAATTTTATAGAAGACGCCGTAGATACGGCGGACTTTGAGAAGGAGATAGACAATGAAACAAAGAATAATTACCGCAATAGTGCTTGCTATAATAGCAATACCGATTTGCATTTTTTCCGACACCATAGTTTTCCCGATAGTTTGGGCAATACTCGGTGCAGTAGGAGTGTATGAGCTTCTTGGCTGTATGGGAACGAGAAAGAATCTCTTTATTTCCATTCCTCTTTACATCCTTGCATTGCTTGCACCCTTTACAGTTTGGAATACGGGATTTGCGTGGGTGTATCATCCTGATTACACCCCTGTGCTTTCGCTCTTGATCTATGCACTTTATTTGCTCGCAGTATGGGTGTTCTCATATCAAAAGAGCCAAGAGGTAGATATGAATAAGATTATCACGAGCGCGGTAGTATCCCTTTACATAATCGGTGCTTGCTCATCCGTGGTAATGGTTCGTGAGGCTACGGGTGGAGAGTATTACTGGTACTTTATATTTGTTGCTGCTTGGGCAACTGATATTTTTGCTTACTTTTCGGGAATGCTCTTTGGTAAGCACAAGCTCATTCCTGCGGTTAGCCCCAAAAAGACCGTTGAGGGAGCAATCGGAGGAACGCTTTTCTGCGTTGCATTCTTCATTGGCTTTGGTGCGCTTTTGAACCACTTCACACAGTATGATATCAGCTTGGTCGTAATGGGATTTGCAGGACTTCTTTCCGCACTTATTGCGCAAATCGGCGACCTTGCAATGTCCGTAATTAAGAGAACTTATGGAATTAAGGACTACGGCACAATTTTCCCCGGCCACGGTGGTGTGCTTGATAGATTTGACTCCATTTTGGCAGTTGCTATAGTATTGGCATTTTTCTTGAGATAAAAAATGAACGTAAACATGGAAAAAATGCTCGTCCTCGGCTCAACGGGTTCGATAGGCGAGCAGGCACTCGACGTTGCCAAAAAAACCTCGACCGAGGTAGTTGGTATATGTGCCAATAAAAACTGGAAAAGAGTTGCCGCTCAGGTAGCGGAATACAATATAAAATTTGTTGCCATGTGCGACGAAAAGGCAGCAGCATCACTCTTTCTTGCACTTGATGATCCCAGCGTGCGCATTTTTGCGGGTATTGAGGGCATATGTGAGATGATAGCGGAGTGTGGCGCAACCTTTGCGATAAATGCAATCATAGGTCAGGCAGGGCTGCTTCCAACGCTTGCCGTGCTTGAAAACGGAATACGTCTCGCACTCGCCAATAAGGAGAGTCTTGTTGTTGCGGGCGAGATCGTGATGAATTTGGCGCGCGAAAAGGGAATTGAAATTTTGCCCGTTGATAGCGAGCATTGTGCAATACACCAGTGCCTTCGTGCCGGTAAGAGAGAAGAGGTTAAAAAGATTATCCTCACCGCTTCGGGCGGCCCGTTCTTCGGAATGAGCAAGGAGGAGATTTATAACGTAACCCCCGCGCGCGCCCTCGCGCACCCAACGTGGAAAATGGGCGCAAAGATAACCATTGATAGCGCAACACTTATGAATAAGGGATTTGAGATTATTGAGGCGGCGCATCTTTTTTCTCTCACACCCGATAAAATTGACGTTCTCGTCCACCGAGAGAGTATAATTCACTCGATGGTCGAATATATAGATAATAGCGTAATAGCACAGCTTTCCGTACCCGATATGCGCCACTGCGTGCAGTATGCTCTTGATAAGAGTGCAAGAACTGACGCACTTATTGAGCCACTTGATTTAGCTAAAATATCAAAGCTCACGTTTGCAACACCCGATAGGGAGAGTTTTCCCCTTGTTGACCTCGCGCTTTACGCGCTTGGAGAGGGCGGAGCGACCTGCGCGGTTATGAACGCGGCAAATGAGGTTGCGGTTGCGGCATTCCTTTCGGGTAGAATAGCCTTCGGTCAAATAGCCGAGAGCGTTTGCCACACGGTTTATGCTATGAAGGATGCTAAGAATATCCATACTCTTGATGGAATATTTGAAGCGGATAAGGAAGCGAGAAGAAGAGCTTCCGAATATTTGGATCTATAAGGAGAAAAAACTTGGAATTTGTATTATATATTGCTATCACAGCTCTTGTGATAGGCTTTTTGACGTTTATACACGAGTTTGGCCACTTTTTCTTTGCTAGACTCTTTAAGGTTCCCGTAATTGAATTTGCAATAGGAATGGGTCCCAAAATTTACTCATGGACGGGTAAATATGGAACCAAATATGCGCTTCGCGCGTTTCCCATCGGCGGCTTTGTTCAAATGGAAGGCGAAGAGGGAACGAGCGAAAACCCCATGGCTTATAATAACCTCAACCCTTGGAAAAAAATTGCCGTAACCGTGGCAGGGCCTGCGGTAAATATCATTTTTGCCGTAATTTTAATGTTTGCCTTGGTTATTTGCACACCCACACTCGGCTCTACTACTATAGGTCAGTTTGAGGAGGGTGCTATAAGCAGCTCCAAGCTCATGGTTGGCGACGAAATCGTAAAGATTGGCAACGTCAACGTTCATACGGGCGAAGAGGTTATTTACGAGATTATGATGCAGGGTGATAAGGCACTCGACTTCGTAGTGGTAAGAAACGGTGAAAGAATCACAATCCCCGGAGTTGTTTTTAATACCATTGAGGATAAGGGAGTAACCCTCGGCGAGCTTGATTTTAAGCTCTATTCCCTCAATTCGCTTGAAAACGTAACAATTTTGGATTATTTGTACCAAGCCTTTTACCGTTCAATCAATATGGTAAAGATGGTGTTCGATTCTCTTTGGGGAATGATAACGGGACGTTTTGGAATGGATGCAGTTTCAGGGCCTGTTGGAATGATAGAGACAGTTGGCCAGGTAGCAAAGGTGAGCGTTGCATCCCTTGTAAACCTTATCGTGCTTATCAGCATGAACCTTGGTATTTTCAATCTTCTCCCCATTCCCGCGCTTGACGGCGGAAGAATTTTGTTCCACCTCATAGACGGAATCGCAGGCAAAAAGGTAATTAAAAAGGAGATCGAGGATACCATCACAGGAATCACTATGATGATTCTTCTTGGATTTATGCTCCTCATTTCCATAAAGGATGTAATCAATCTTTTTTAAGGTAAAAAATGATTTATAACGAAATTAGAAGAAAAACTAAAAAACTGAAGATAGGCAATATTTATATCGGCGGTGACTCACCAATTGCGATTCAGTCTATGACCAATACCGACACTTGTGATAAAGAAGCTACCTTAGCTCAAATTTTGGAGCTGCAAGGGGCGGGATGCGATATAGTTCGTATCACAGTTCCAACTCTTAAGGCGGCACAAACTATTCCTTATCTCAAGGAAAACGGTGTGAGTATTCCGATAGTTGCGGATATACATTTTGACTACAGAATCGCACTTCGCTGTGCCGAGCTTGGTGTTGATAAGATAAGAATTAACCCGGGAAATATAGGTAGCGAGGATAAAGTTAAAGCGGTAGCGGATGCTTGCCGTGAAAGAAATATCCCCATTCGTGTGGGAATAAACTCGGGCTCTCTTCAAAAGGATATTTTGGAGAAATATGGCGCACCGACTCCCGAGGCGCTTTGCGAGAGTGCTATGCGCCATATTGAGCTGCTCGAAAAATATGATTTTACCGATATCGTAATTTCAATAAAGGCATCAAACGTGCAGGATATGATAAGAGCAAATAAGCTCCTCGCGGAGAGCTGTCCCTATAATATCCACCTCGGAGTGACCGAGGCGGGAAGTGAGAATATCGGCACGCTCAAGAGCGCCATTGGTATTGGCGCACTTATTTCCGAAGGAATTGGCGACACAGTTCGCGTATCCCTTACCGCCGCCCCCGTGCTTGAGATCGCTGCGGCTAAAAATATTCTTTCCGCACTTGAGGTAAAAGGGCAGAGCGGTATGAGCATCGTGAGCTGTCCCACCTGCGGAAGAACAAAGATTGATCTTATTGACCTTGTACATAGATTTGAGGCTGCTGCCGAGCGCGAGCGACTTTTGGATAAGCCCGTCAAGGTTGCGATTATGGGTTGTGCCGTAAACGGCCCAGGCGAAGCGCGTGAGGCGGATATCGGCATTGCGGGCGGTGTAGGAGAAGCACTCCTTTTCTCCCACGGAGAGGTAATCGGCAAGGTCGGGGAAGACGAAATTATAGACGTGCTTATAGACAAGATAAAGAAAATTTGAGGTAATTATGGCAGAGAAGACCTTTCTCGAAATATTTAATAGATATGAACCAAGCGGCACGGACATCCTTGCCGCCATTTCCCGTGCAGGAAAAGTGAGCGTGCGCGCCGATAAGGAAAGGCGACTTCTTCAGGCAGAGGTGCATTTTAGCGATATTATCGACAAAAATCTCCTCTATCGCATTGAAGAAGAGATAAAAAATGCGTACAAGCTCAATTTTATGAAGATACTTCCAAAGTATCCTGCATCTCTTTTTGATAAGAGATATTTTGAGCAAATACTCTTCGAGGCGGAGAGAGTTGGCATTGTCGCAAGGGGATTTTTCTCGGGTTGCGACTGGGAGTTCTCAGGCAACGAGATCACCGTAACAATTCCTTTCCAGGAGGGCGGCGTTCAGCTCCTCAAGGGCGCGGACACACCCAAGATAATTGAAAATATTATTTTCTCCGAGTTCGGTGTTAACTACAAGGTGAAAATTGTCAGCGACGAAAAGCTCACAACTCACACTCGCGAGCGACACAGGGATGAGATGAGTCGCCTTGATAAAGAGCTTGTTGAGCAATCCAAGAGATACGATAGCGCACCCACACAGGTGACTGATGCGAATGCGAAGGCGGGCAAGGAAAGCGTTGATCTTCCTCGCGTAAGCACTCTTTTTGACGGAGGCGAGGCAGATATAAGTGAAAATAATATTTGCACAATCGGATATAAAAAATTCGACCTCTCCGAGTACGAGTATATCTTTGGTGAGGAATTTGACATAACTCCCACACCCATAGCCAAGCTTGATGGAAAGGGTAGAAATGCCGTTATCGTTGGCGAGGTTTTTGGATTTACACAGGAGCCCGCACGTCGCGGTAATAACTATTCCACCACCTTTAGCGTTTATGACGGAAATACCTCAATAGAGGTAAGAGCATATAAGGGGGAGGAAGAGAGCAAAAAAATTGCCGATACAGTAAAGAACGGTAGCTCTTATGCCCTCTACGGCTATGCAAAGAATGAAAAAAAGAAGGATGGCACCTTTGATAAGGACCTGACCTTCAACTTCAATCACATAGCAAAAATTAAAGAAATTAAGAGATTTGACAACGCACAAGAGAAGCGCGTTGAGCTTCATTTGCATACTCAAATGTCCACTATGGACGCACTTTTGCCCCCCGACGTTGCGGTTAAAAAGGCGCACGAGTGGGGACACCGCGCGGTTGCGATTACCGACCACGGCAACGTACAGGCGTATCAAATGGCAATGCTTGCAGCCGAAAAGCTCGGTATGAAGGTGCTTTACGGTATGGAAGCATACTTTGTGAACGATAAAACAAGTGCCGTTACGGGTGAATATAAGGGCGCGTTTACCGAGGAATTTATCGTTTTCGATATCGAGACCACGGGTCTTTCCGTGCTCAATTCACAAATAATTGAAATAGGCGCAGTAAAGATCAAGGACGGCGAGGTTCTTGAGAGATTTAACGAGTTCGTTAATCCCGGTGTAGCTATTCCCGAGATTATTACTGAACTCACGGGAATTGATGACTCCATGGTTGCACATGCGGATAAAATTGATGCGGTACTGAGAAGATTTCTTGACTTTATCGGCGACCGCCTTCTTATCGCGCACAATGCAAACTTTGACGTGTCATTTATAAGAAAGGCGTCAAGGGAATGTGGATATAAATTTGCAAATCCCTATCTTGATACCGTAACTCTTTCACGTTTTCTTAATGCGGATCTCAAGTCGCATAAGCTTGACGCGGTAGCAAAGTATTATGACCTTGGCGACTTCAATCATCATAGAGCTTGTGATGACGCGGAGATGCTTGCAAATATCTTCTTCAAGATGGTGGACAAGATGTCCCGTCTTGATATCAAAACCTTTGCGGATCTCGGAAGGGATATGAGTGAGAATGCAAATCCTCTCACCATCAAGCCATACCACCAGATTATTCTTGTAAAGAACCCAACGGGTCTTAAAAATCTTTATAAGCTCGTGTCACATTCATATCTCAAGTATTACAGAAGAATGCCCCGTATCCCCAAGAGTGAGCTTGAAAAGCACCGTGAGGGACTTATAATCGGCTCGGCATGTGAAGCGGGCGAGCTCTTCCGTGCAATACTTGAAAAGAAGCCCGAGGACGATATCCGTGATATCGTTAGCTTCTATGACTACCTTGAAATTCAACCCATTTCAAATAACCGCTTCCTCATAGATGACGGAACTGTGGCAAATGATGAGGAGCTCCGCGACCTCAACAGACAAATCGTTGAGCTTGGCGAGAAGTATAAAAAGCCCGTCGTTGCTACCTGTGACGTTCACTATCTCAACCCCGACGACGAGATTGGACGTAAGGTTCTTCTTGCGGGCATGAGATTTAAGGACGCTGACCGTGATTGCCCCCTCTATTTCCGCACAACCGAGGAAATGCTTGAGGAATTCTCCTATCTTGGAGAAGAGAAGGCGTACGAGGTGGTTGTTAAGAATCCCAATCTTATAGCGGATATGGTGGAGGACGGAATCCGTCCATTCCCGAAGGGAACTTTCACACCTAAAATCGAGGGCGCTGAAGAGGACCTTCAAAGAATTTGCTATGAGAATGCGGAGAAAAAATACGGCAAGCCCTTGCCCGAATACGTTAAAAACCGACTTGATAAGGAACTCACATCAATTATCAAAAACGGCTTTGCGGTGCTTTATATTATTGCGCAAAAGCTCGTAAAATACAGTGAGGATAACGGATATCTCGTTGGCTCACGTGGCTCGGTTGGTTCGTCGTTTGTAGCATCCTGTGCGGGAATTTCCGAGGTTAACCCCCTCAAGCCGCACTACTATTGTCCAGGCTGTCAAAACAACGAATTCTTTATGAACGGTGAGGTCGGCTCAGGCTTTGACCTTCCCGATAAGAACTGTCCCAAGTGCGGAACAAAATACTGTGCTGATGGACACGATATTCCCTTTGAAACCTTCCTTGGCTTCTACGGTGAAAAATCCCCCGATATCGACCTAAACTTCTCGGGAGAGGTGCAGGGAAAGGTGCATAAATATACCGAGGAGCTTTTCGGTGCGGAAAACGTTTTCCGTGCGGGAACTATCGGTGGCGTAGCGGATAAGACCGCTTACGGCTTTGTGCTCAAATATCTTGAGGAAAAGGGAATAAGCTTGCCGAGAGCGGAGATGAACCGACTCGTTTCAAAATGCGTTGGTGTAAAGCGCACTACCGGTCAGCACCCGGGCGGTATCGTGGTTGTGCCCAAGGAGATGGAGATTTACGATTTCTGCCCCGTACAGCATCCCGCTGAGGACGCAACATCAAATATTGTAACTACACATTTCACGTTTGAATATCTTCACGATACGCTTCTCAAGCTTGACGAGCTCGGACACGATATTCCAACAAAATATAAATGGATCGAGAGATTTTCCAACACGAGCGTAATGGACGTTCCTATGAACGATAAGGCGGTCTACGAGCTCTTCCTTTCCACCGACTCTCTCGGAATTTCGCCCGACGATATTGGCGGAGCGAAGATTGGTACTTACGGACTCCCCGAGTTTGGAACTCGATTTGTTATGAAGATGGTCGAGGAGGCGAAACCGCAGTCCTTTGCCGACCTTCTTCAGATCTCGGGACTTTCCCACGGAACTGACGTATGGACGGGCAACGCGCAGGATCTTATCAACAACGGTATTTGTGATATTTCCCACGTTATCGGATGTCGTGATAATATTATGAACGACCTTATTGCCTACGGTGTTGATAGCCCTCTTTCCTTCCAAATTATGGAGAGTGTAAGAAAGGGTAAGGGACTCAAGCCCGAGTGGGAAGCGGCAATGATCGAGGCGGGAGTACCCGATTGGTACATAGACTCTTGTAAAAAGATTAAATACATGTTCCCCAAGGCGCACGCGGCGGCATACGTTATGTCCGCAATTCGTGTTGCTTGGTATAAGGTGCATATGCCCGTTGCGTTCTACGCGGCAATGTTTACGGTTGCGAGCGTTGGACTTGACGCGGAGATAGTAATGCGCGGACACCGTGGTGTTTCCAACGAAATTAAGAGAATTGAAGAGCTTGGTAAAGAAGCATCTCAAAAGGAGCAGGCATCTATTGCAGGACTTCAGCTCGTCCGCGAGGCATATGCGAGAGGAATAAAATTCCTTCCCATCAACTTGAAGAAGAGTGACCAAAAGGCATATTTGCCCGAAAACGGCGGCATTCGACTCCCGTTCTCGTCCCTTGCAGGCCTTGGCGAAAATGCCGCGCAAAATATTATCGACGCGCGCAATGATGAAGAATTTTTCTCCGTTGAGGACCTTCAAATCCGCGCAAAGCTTTCGGGCACGGTAATTGAAATCTTGCGTAAAAACGGTGTTCTCGACGGACTTTCCGACACCGACCAAATGTCATTCTTTTGATCGATAAATTGGGATTTGACGGGAAGTTAGTATATTTCGGATTTAGGGGGATTTTGAAAAATCCCCCTATAACCCCAAAACTTTTTTGTCGCGCTTCGCAAACAAATTCCGCGCAAATTGTGTTGCGGAGCAACACATAACGTTTTTCTCCCTTGTCGAAAAACTGTAATTTGCTACTCTATCTATAGCCACAAACAAAGCAAACGGCTATAATTTACATTAGCAAATTATAGATTTTCGAACGTGTGAGAAAATCGTCTCGTTCCGCGCGCGGAAGAATTTGTGCAAAGCTTGTTTACTATCTTCATTTCGTGATGTGAACTATAAACTTTTATCAAACTATACTGCGAGAATGTAGAAGACGCTACAAAAGTTTTTTGGTTACTTTTTTCAAAAAAGTAACTGTCTACTTTTTTAAAAAGTAATCTCTTATAACTTAAA
>CANBDB010000018.1 GCA_947367285.1 uncultured Clostridia bacterium
CATACTTGATTTTTATATATGGATAAAGCACGAATTTAGCCACAGCCGTTATGACATTATGGCGACGGCTGAGCCATTTTTGTTTCTTTTTCTTCATATTTTCTTTCATAAAAATTCAATATTAATCAATATATATTCCAACAAGCAGAGGCATATGCCCCGCTTTTTTATCATTCAACGAACCAAATTTAAGTTAATTTATACCACAAATAGCACCATAGGTTAAGTTCGTATGGATTTTTTTGGCAATAGTATACAAATTAGCAACCATTTATTTGTATTTTATTCATAATCAAGTGAATATTATGAATATTTTCGTTATTTTACACAAATTTTATTTTTTGTGTTGACAATCAACCTCTTTTTAGATATAATGACATAGCCGAGGAAAATGCCGTATTTCCCGGCAACACCCCGTCCGCGTGGACAAAATAATCAAAGGAGTAACATAATGAAATCCACAGGTATCACAAGGCCCGTTGACATACTTGGTAGAGTGGTAATCCCCATGGAAATCCGCGAAAACCTTGGTATCAACGCAAAAGATCTTCTTGAAATTTACGTTGAGGGAAACAAAATAGTTCTCACCAAGCACAATGATTCTTGCCTCTTCTGTTCCACAGAAGACGATCTCGTTAACTTTGATGGTCACAAGATCTGCAAGAGCTGCCTTGCAAAGCTCGCAAAGTTTAATGAAGCTTAATAATTGAATAAGAAAAAAACGCCTCAAGCATTCGCTTGAGGCGTTATGTTTTATATTGCTAATTGCGGTATCAAATTAGTCAACCAATTTGATGATTGCCATCTCAGCTCCGTCACCACGGCGGGGACCAAGCTTGTAAATCTGAGTGTAACCTCCGTTACGACCTTCATATTTAGGAGCAATCTCATTGAACACTTTAGTAACAACATCTTCCTTTGTGATGTAGGAAAGAGCAGCACGGCGGCTAGCAAGAGTGTTTTTCTTACCAAGTGTGATCATTTTCTCTGCAACAGAACGAACTTCTTTAGCTCTTGTGAGAGTTGTTTCTACAGAGCCATTTTCAAGAAGGTATGTTACAAGACCGCGAAGCATTGCATTTCTATGAGCAGTAGTTCTGCCAAGCTTTCTGTTAAGCATCGCTTTATTTCCTCCTTTTGATTAATAAATCTAACTTTTAAACTTAGTCTTCTTCCTTTTTGAGTGTGAGACCCAAGGAAGCGAGCTTTTGGATTACTTCCTCAAGCGACTTCTTACCAAGATTTCTGACCTTAATCATATCCTCTTCGGTACGGTTGGTCAAGTCTTCTACTGTGTCAATGCCTGCGCGCTTCAAGCAGTTGAAGCTACGTACAGACATGTCAAGTTCCTCAATGGTCATCTCAAGAACCTTTTCTTTGATGGTTTCTTCTCTTTCAACCATAATGCTTTCTCTCTTTGCCTGTTCGGACAAGTCCACAAACAAATTGAGATGCTCGTTGAGAATCTTGGCTCCGAGGGAAACCGCCTCTTTTGCGCAGATTGTTCCGTTTGTTTCAATCTCAAGAGTGAGCTTGTCATAATCGGCAACTGTTCCTACGCGTGTGTTGTCAACAGTATACTTTACGTTGTATACGGGAGTGTAGATAGAATCTGTATAGATTGTTCCGATGGGTGCGGAAACGTTGGGACCAAGAAGAGATGTGTGAATCTGCTTGTTGCGTTCCTGAGATACGTAACCACGTCCGTTATCGAATGTAAGTTCCATATAGAATCTTTCGCCCTCTGCAACTGTCGCAATGTGGTGTTCGGGATTGAGGATCTCAATATCTGTATCCTGCTTAATATCGCCTGCAGTTACTACCTGCTCACCAACTACGTCAATTACAACTGTCTTGGGAGAATTTGTGTGAAGCTTTGCAGTGATGCCCTTAACGTTAAGAACGATCTCTGTTACGTCTTCCTTAACACCTGTTACTGTGGAGAACTCGTGCAAAACGCCATCAATCTTGATGTTTGTTACTGCAACGCCGGGGAGAGAGCTGAGAAGCACTCTGCGAAGGGAGTTTCCAAGTGTTGTGCCGTATCCTCTTTCAAGAGGCTCTACGATAAACTTACCTTTTCTTCCGTCTTCACTTAAGTCAACTGTTGTAATATTAGGTTTCTCTATTTCAATCATTCCAAATATTCCTCCTTAATAAATTTTCACTGTTTCGTACAGGGGACAAATTTTGACCGTTTTATATTGCCACCCGAAATTGCCAAGCAACCACGGGTACGACAAATACGGTACCCGGGTTATTACTTGGAATAAAGTTCGACGATAAGCTGTTCCTCGAAGGGGAAGTCAATGTCTTCACGAGCAGGAAGTGTTACAACCTTTGCGCTCATGTTGTCCTTATTAACCTCAAGCCATTTGGGAGCAGTTTTTGTCTGTGCGCTCTCTACGAGTGCCTTGCACTTTTCAGAGTTTCTGAAGTTCTCACGTACTGTGATAACGTCGCCAGCCTTAACAAGGATGGAAGGAATGTTTACCTTCTTACCGTTAAGCTCGATGTGCTCATGAAGAACGAGCTGACGAGCTTCCTTGTGGCTCTCTGCAAAGCCCATTCTGTAAACAACGTTGTCAAGTCTTCTTTCAAGCAAGCAAAGAAGGTTCTCACCTGTGATACCGGGCTTTCTAGCAGCCTCTACGTAGTAGTTCTTGAACTGCTTCTCAAGAACACCGTAGTATCTCTTTGCTGTCTGCTTCTCACGAAGCTGACGTCCGTATTCTCTAAGTTTCTTGTTATTAGCGCCATGCTGACCGGGAGCACTGTGTCTACGGTCAAGTGCGCACTTACCTGATGTGCAACGCTCGCCCTTAAGGTAAAGCTTTTTACCTTCTCTACGGCAGAGCTTACATGCAGGACCTGTATATCTTGCCATTTTGTAAATCCTCCTCTGAATTAAACTTTTCTGCGTTTAGGCGGTCTGCAACCGTTGTGAGGAATAGGAGTTACGTCCTTGATCATTGTGATCTGAAGACCAACTGTTTCCAATGCACGAATTGCGGATTCACGTCCTGAACCGGGACCTTTTACAAACACTTCAACAGTCTTGAGTCCGTGTTCCATTGCTGCCTTACCAGCTGTCTCTGCTGCAGATTGAGCTGCGAAGGGAGTGGACTTTCTGGAGCCCTTGAAACCAAGCTCACCAGCGGACGCCCAAGAAATTGTATTTCCGTTAACGTCGGTGATGGTTACAATAGTATTGTTGAAAGTTGCACTGATATGAGCCGCGCCTTTTTCTATATTCTTACGTTCGCGGCGTTTTCTGACTACTTTTTTAACAGCCATCTTATGCTACTCCTTTATTTCTTCTTGTTAGCGATTGTCTTTGCAGGACCTTTGCGAGTTCTTGCATTTGTCTTTGTTCTCTGACCTCTAACGGGGAGACCTTTTCTATGTCTGATACCGCAGAAGCAGTTGATTTCGATCTTTCTCTTGATGTTCATAGCGACATCACGGCGAAGATCACCCTCTACTGTGTAGAAGTTTTCGATCTCATCACGAAGCTTTGCGATCTCTGCTTCAGTAAGATCCTTTGCACGAGTGTCGGGATTGATGCCTGTCTTTGCAAGAATGTCATTTGCACTCTTGCGGCCTATACCGTAAATGTAGGTAAGAGCGATTTCAATGCGTTTTGCATTTGGAATATCAACACCAGCTATACGAGCCATTTTATTTCACCTCTTTAATTCGGTTATTTTTAGTGTGTGGTTTGTGATTAACCCTGTCTCTGTTTGTGCTTAGGGTTCTCACAGATTACCATGATTTTACCTTTTCTCTTGATGATCTTGCACTTTTCGCAGATCTTCTTTACGGATGGTTTAACTTTCATTGTACTACCATTCCTTTCTTTATATGGTTTTATTGTGGTTTTTTATGAGTCACCCAACGGCTTATTTAAGCCGTCAGCTTTAATATTTTTTATCAATTATTTCGCTCTCCAAGTGATACGTCCCTTATTAAGGTCGTAAACGGAAACTTCAATAGTTACCTTATCACCGGGCAAAATTCTGATATAATTCATTCTGAGCTTTCCTGAAATATGAGCGTTTACAATGTGCCCATTAGGAAGCTGTACCTTGAAGGTTGCGTTGGGAAGTGCCTCAACTACTGTACCTTCAAATTCAATTACGTCATCCTTAGCCATGACTTTTCCTCCTGAAATATTTGCTTAGAAATCTTTATCAATTAAAGTGAGTATCTGAACTCCCTCGGGAGTGATTGCAATAGTATTTTCATAATGAGCTGAGATTTTTCCATCCGCAGTTTTCACCGTCCAGCCGTCAGGCAACATAATAACCTTTGCCGTACCCAAGTTGATCATGGGCTCGATTGCAAGTGTCATTCCGTTGCAAAGGCGAAGACCGCGTCCTGCCGTGCCGTAGTTCGGCACGTCGGGCTCTTCGTGAACGTTACGTCCAATGCCGTGTCCGATAAAATCTCTAACCACGCCGTATCCGTAAGGGCTCACCGACTCTGAGATTGCCGAGCCGATATCTCCGATACGGTTACCTGCGATAGCATTTTTCGCACCTGCAAAGAAGCTCTCGCGAGTAGCTCTTATGAGCTGCTCTGCCTCCTCACTTACCCTTCCAACCGGAATGGTTCGTGCGCTGTCGCCGTGGTAGCCATTAATACAGGCACCAACGTCGATCTTTACTATATCGCCCTCCTGCAAAAATCTTTTTGCACTCGGTATGCCGTGGATTACTTCATCATTTATGCTAATGCATGCCGATCCCGGAAATCCGTTATAACCAAGGAACGAGGGCTTTGCGCCACATTTTTCGATATACGCTCTTATCGCGTCATCAAGCTCCTTAGTACTGATACCGGGGCGAACGAGCTCACGGGCTACGAGCAATGTCTCGCCCGTGATTCGTCCTGCCTCTTTCATTGCATTAAGTTGCGCTGAATTTTTGACTTGAATCATATTTTTTCAACCTCTGAAAGAGCTTCAAACACCAAAGCGGCAGTTTCTTCAACGCTCGCCTCGCTGCTCACGCACTTAAGGAGACCTCTTTCCTCGTAAAAGGCTTTGAGGGGCTCCGTCTGTTCGTGAAAGACCTCAAGTCTGTTTTTAACTGTTTCAGCCGCGTCGTCGCTTCTGATATAAAGCGGCGCGCCGCATTTGTCGCAAATATTTTCCGTCTTAGGCTTTCTATGCTCAATGTGATAGGACATACCGCATTTTGAGCAAAGTCTGCGTCCGGCCATTCTTTCGATTATCACCTCGTCCGAGATCTCAAGCGAGAGCGCACAGTCGATATGGACACCCATCTCTTCAAGCGCTATTGCCTGTGATATTGAACGGGGAAAACCGTCAAGAATAAATCCGTTTTCGCAAGCCTTTGAGGAAAGTGTTTCCTTGATTATCGCGATCACTACCTCGTCGGGAACGAACTGTCCCGCTTCGATAAGGTCCTTCGCCTGATTGCCAAGCTCAGTACCCGATTTGATCGCTGCACGAAGGATCTGTCCGGTTGATACCGCAGGGATCCCCCATTTTTCTGATATTCTTTCGGATTGTGTGCCCTTACCCGCACCGGGAGCGCCCATCAAAATTAAATTCATAAGAATTCCTCCGCAAATAATTTCAGTCGGATGATTAATCAAGGAATCCTTTGTAGTTACGCATTGTGATCTGAGCTTCGATATCTCTGAACGTTTCGATTGCAACACCTACAACGATGAGCAATGAAGATCCTCCGAACGCAAGGCTTGCAAATGATCCACCGGAAATGATGTTAGCCACCATGGGAAGACCTGCAACCACGATAAGGAAGAATGCGCCTATCAAAGTGATACGGTTAAGAATCTTTGTAATGTATTCAGCGGTAGGTCTGCCGGTACGGATACCGGGAACAGCGCCACCGTTGTTCTTAATGTTGTTTGCTACTTCCATAGGATTGAAGGAGATCAATACGTAGAAGTAAGCAAAAGCTACGATCAATACAACGTAGAGAATTACGTAGATCCAGCTTTCCGGACCAAGCCACTTTTCAACGAATACGCGGAAAGCGTTCTTTTCGTCGAAGAATGTAGCGATAGTCGCGGGAACGGAAACGATGGAGGAAGCGAAGATGATGGGCATAACGCCTGTCATGTTAAGCTTAATGGGAAGGTGTGTTCCCTGTCCACCGTACATCTTACGTCCAACTACTCTCTTTGCGTACTGAATGGGAATTCTTCTTTCGGAGTGTGTTACCCACACAACGAGAAGTACCATACCGAGAGAAACTGCTACGGAGATGACACCAAGAAGAATACCAACAACGAGGTTATCGTTGTAAACTACCATGCTCCACATCTGACCAAGAAGGCTGGGGATACGGCTGATGATGTTGAAGAACAAGATCATAGAAATACCGTTTCCGACACCCTTAGCGTCGATGAGCTCAGCGAGCCACATGATGATGGATGCGCCTGCTACGTAGGAAGCAATGATAACGAGTGTATTAACTGTTCCTGTAAAGCCATTAGAAGCCCACATGCCCTTCCATGTAATAGCTGTGCTATCAAGCCAGCCATTATTTGCAAGGAGTGCTGTGTAACCGTATGCTGTAACGAGTGCGATAGCAACTGTTACGAAACGAGTGTACTTCTGGATCTTCTTCTGTCCTTCTTCTCCCTCTTTAGCAAGCTTACCAAGTGAATTGGGGAATGCTACTGTGAGAAGCTGGATAACGATTGAAGATGTGATATAGGGAGATACAGAAAGTGCAAAAAGTGTTGCTTGTGACAAAGCTCCACCGGAGAGGATACTCATATAACCGAATATCGTTCCACCGTAAGCGGAGTTAAAGCTGGAAAGAATTCCCTGAGATACATAGGGTACGGGAATTGCAGAACCAACACGATATAAGAGGATTATAAGCAATGTGAAGAGGATTTTGTTCTGGATTTCCTGAACATTCCAAGCGTTCTTCAACGTCTTAAACATCTTATACCACCTCTGTCTTTCCGCCTGCTGCTTCTATCTTTTCTTTAGCTGTTGCGGAAAAGATGTTTGCTTTTACAGTTAATGACTTTGTGAGGTCGCCGTTGCCAAGGATCTTAAGACCGTCAAGAGACTTTCTGATGATCTTCTTAGCAAGGAGTGTCTCCATATCAACTACTGCACCGTTCTCGAAAACTTCAAGTGCGCTTACGTTAACGATAGCATAGTTTGTAGCAAATTTGTTGTTGAAGCCTCTCTTAGGAAGCTTTCTGTAAAGCGGGATCTGACCGCCTTCAAATCCGGGTCTTACACCGCCGCCGGAACGAGCGTTCTGACCCTTGTGTCCCTTACCTGCAGTCTTACCGTTACCGGAAGCGGGGCCACGGCCCTTTCTGTATACGCTTCTTGTGGAACCTGCAGCGGGTGAAAGTTCATGAAGTTTCATTGTCTATTTCCTCCTTATACGTTTTCAACCTTAACAAGGTGGGAAATCACTTTGATCTTACCAGCCAAAACAGCGTTGTCTTCGTGAACGATATAGTTACCGATCTTCTTAAGACCAAGAGATGCTGCTGTTGCCTTCTGGTTGGGAAGTGCTCCGATAAGGCTCTTTACGAGTGTTACTTTTTTCATCGTTCTACCCCTCCTTAGCCTTCAACCTGTTCAACGCTGATTTCACGAGTCTTCGCTACTTCTTCAGCTGTACGGAGTGCCTTAAGGCCTTCCATAGTTGCCTTAACAACGTTTGTGGGGTTATTTGAGCGCAAGCACTTTGCACGAATGTTCTTAATACCTGCAAGCTCAAGTACCATTCTTACCTTACCACCAGCGATAATACCTGTACCGGGAGCAGCGGGCTTAAGAAGCACCTTACCTGCACCGAATACACCGGTGATCTCGTGGGGGATTGTTGTACCCTTAAGGGAAACTTCAATCATATTTTTCTTAGCATCTTCGATACCCTTGCGGATTGCTTCAGGTACTTCAGCTGCCTTACCAAGTCCAACACCTACGTGTCCGTTTTCGTCACCTACAACCATAAGTGCTGCAAAACGAGCGATACGTCCACCTTTAACGGTCTTGGAAACACGGTTCAATGCAACGAGCTGTTCTCTAAGATCAAGCTCTGCGGGATTGATTTTATTAGCCATGTTTTTTTCCTCTTTCTGATGTTCAAATAATAATTAATTGTTTTGAACAGTGTACAAACCGGTTGATTAGAACTTCAAGCCGCCCTCGCGAGCGCCTTCAGCCAATTCCGATACACGTCCGTGATAAAGATAGCCGCCTCTGTCGAATACAACTTCGGTGATACCCTTAGCATTTGCTCTTTCAGCAATTGTTCTACCAATTGCTCTTGCTGCAACCTTGTTGCCGCCGTTACCCTCGAAATCCTTTTCGAGTGTGGAAGCGGAAACGAGTGTTGTACCTGCTACGTCATCGATGATCTGAGCAACGATGTTAGCATTGGAACGGTAAACTGCCAAACGAGGACGAGCTGCTGTTCCGGAGATTTTAGCTCTGACTCTTCTATGTCTCTTAAGACGAGCCTGATTTCTATCTTTTCTTGATACCATCTTTTTCCACTCCTTTCATTATTTACCGGTCTTACCGGCCTTGCGGCGAATATATTCATCAGAGTATTTAACACCCTTGCCGTGGTAGGGTTCGGGAGGTCTCTTACTTCTGATAACCGCTGCGAGCTGACCAACTGCCTGCTTATCAGAGCCGCTTACGATGATTGTGTTCGCATCGGGTGTTTCGATCTTAAGACCTGCGGGCTGCTCAATGTGGATGGGGTGAGAGTAACCAAGGTTAAGTACGAGCTTTGTGCCCTGCATAGCTACCTTGTAACCAACACCTACAACCTCAAGCTTCTTGGAGTAACCTGTTGTTACACCAACAACCATGTTATTGAGGAGTGCACGTGTAAGACCGTGAACGCTTCTGTCTGCTTTTTCGTCTGTGGGACGAGTAACAACGATCTCATTGCCGTTCTGTGTAATTGTTACACGGCTGTTGAGCTGCTGTTCAAGTGTTCCCTTAGGACCTTTAACTGTTACGTAGTTGTTTTCGCCAACTGTTACTGTAACACCGGCGGGAACTGTAATAGGCATTCTTCCAATTCTTGACATCTTCAGTTACCTCCTATTACCATACGAAGGCGATAATTTCGCCACCGATTTTCTGTGCTCTTGCCTTCTTATCTGTCATAAGACCCTTAGAAGTAGAAACGATAACTGTTCCAAGACCGTTCATAACCTTGGGCATATCCTCGTAACCGGCATAGATTCTAAGACCGGGCTTAGAAACACGGCGAATTCCGCGAATAACCTTCTGCTTTGCAGGTGTATACTTAAGAGTTACTCTGATGATACCCTGCTTGCCATCCTCGATTACCTGGTAGCCCTTAACGTAGCCCTCTTCAACGAGAATGTCTGCGATTGACTTTTTCATGTTAGATGCAGGAATGTCAACTGTTGCGTGCTTCGCATCGTTGGCATTTCTGATTCTTGTCAGCATATCTGCAATTACGTCTGACATTTGCATAATCATTATCCTCCTTATATGCAAGTAATATTTTTCTTGCTGCCAAACTGAGTTAGATCGGCGGCGTATCGGTGGTAAACGCCTTTTTTTAAGATTTTGCGTTCCTGCCGATATGTTGGAGTTTATCCATCAACTCTCACTTCAAGCAAAATGCTTGAAGCGCGAGTTTTTAACTGTTTGTTGCTGTATTACCAGCTTGCCTTTCTTACACCGGGGATCTCGCCCTTGTATGCGAGCTCACGGAAGCAGATACGGCAGATGCCGAACTTACGAAGGTAAGCATGAGGACGGCCGCAGATCTTGCAACGGTTGTACTCACGTGTGGAGTACTTCTGTGTCTTCTGCTGTTTAAGAATCATAGCTTTCTTTGCCATTTGTACTTTCCTCCTTAGTTCTTAGCAAAGGGAGCGCCCATAAGCTTGAGGAGCTCTCTTGCTTCTTCGTCTGTGTTAGCTGTTGTAACGAAGCAGATGTCCATACCACGAATCTTCTCTACCTTCTCGTACTCGATTTCGGGGAAGATGAGCTGCTCTTTAAGACCGAGCGCGTAGTTACCTCTGCCGTCGAAAGCATTGGGGTTGATACCCTTAAAGTCACGAACTCTGGGAAGAGAGAAGTTGAAGAGTCTATCAAGGAACTCATACATCTTGTCGCCTCTGAGTGTAACCTTAACACCGATCTTCATTCCCTGACGAAGCTTGAAGTTCGCAACGGACTTCTTAGCAAATGTGGGAACTGCCTTCTGACCGGAAATAAGTGTAACGTCATTAATTACGTTTTCAATTGCCTTGGAGTTATCCTTAGCGTCGCCTACACCAACGTTGATAACGATCTTATCAAGCTTGGGGATCTGCATTACGCTGGAATACTCAAACTTTTTCATAAGGGCGGGAGCAACCTCGGCCTTATAGAATTCTCTAAGTCTTGCCATTTCTTGCTACCTCCTTATTCAAAATGATGTCCACAAGGATTGCCGTTTGCATCCTTGTGAGAGCAAACGCGAACCTTCTTGCCATCTACGATTTCTACGTGTGTGCGAACACCCTGGTTGCACTTGGGGCAGTAAAGAGCTACCTTGGATGCGTAGATTGCGCCTTCAGCGTCTACGATACCACCTGTCTCTCCCTGCTTTCTGGGCTTAACGTGCTTATGAATTACGTTTGCGCCCTCTACGATTACTTTTCCCTCTTTGGGAGATACTGCGATTACCTTGCCCTTAACGCCCTTAGAGTCGCCGGAAAGTACTACTACAGTATCGTTTGTCTTAACATGCAATTTTGCCATTGTTAGATACCTCCTGATTAAAGTACTTCGGGAGCGAGAGAGAGGATCTTAAGGAAATCCTTCTCACGAAGCTCTCTTGCTACGGGGCCAAAGATACGAGTACCCTTGGGGTTTTTGTCTTCCTTGATGATAACTGCGGAGTTTTCATCAAACTTAATGTAAGAACCATCGGCTCTCTTGAGACCCTTCTTGCTTCTTACTACAACTGCTTTAACTACTTCACCTTTTTTAACAACGCCGCCGGGAGCTGCCTTCTTTACGCACGCTACGATAACGTCACCGATATTTGCATATCTGCGAGCTGTACCGCCAAGTACGCGAATGCACATGATCTCTTTAGCGCCTGTGTTATCGGCTACTTTCAACACTGTCTGTTGCTGAATCATTTTTGCGTTCCTCCTGTTTTCAATACGATCCAGTCGTACCTACTATAATTTCGCGATTATGATTTGTTTATAAACGAATGATTTAAGAACTAAATTATTTAGCTCTTTCGATAATTTCAACAAGTCTCCATCTCTTTGTCTTGGAAAGAGGTCTTGTTTCCATTACTTCAACCTTGTCGCCTACGTTACATGTGTTTTCTTCATCATGTGCGTGAAGCTTGAGGGTTCTCTTAATGATCTTACCGTAGATGGGGTGCTTTACGTTATCCTGCACTGCTACTACGATTGTCTTGTCCATCTTGTTGCTTACAACAAGACCAACTCTTGTTTTTCTAAGGTTTCTTTCTGTCATGACTCATTCCTCCTTAAGCATTCTTCTCTTGAAGAACTGTCATTACACGAGCGATGTCCTTCTTAACGTCTGAAATTTTGTGGGGGTTGTCAAGCTGGCGGATCGCATTCTGGAAACGGAGTCTGAAAAGCTCATCCTTGAGCTCCTGAAGCTTTGCTTCAAGCTGTTCTGTTGTCATATTTCTGATTTCTGCAACTTTCACGGCTTATACCTCCTCTTCCTTTGTTACGAACTTACATTTGATGGGGAGCTTGTGAGATGCAAGACGCATAGCTTCCTTAGCTACGTCCTCAGCAACTCCGTCCATTTCAAACATAACTCTGCCGGGCTTAACTACTGCTACCCAGTACTCAGGTGAACCCTTACCGGAACCCATTCGAGTTTCAGCGGGCTTTTCTGTGATGGGCTTATCAGGGAAGATCTTAATCCAAACCTGACCACCACGCTTGATGTAACGTGTCATAGCGATACGGGCAGCTTCTATCTGGTTGCTTGTGATCCAAGCGGGCTCAAGTGCCATAAGGCCGTAAGAACCGTTGGTAACCTTGTTACCGCGGCTAGCCTTACCCTTGAGTCTTCCGCGCTGTACGCGACGGAATTTCACTCTCTTAGGCATTAACATTTTTGCGTCCTCCTTCTCTGGGAGTTCTGTCGCCTCTGTTGTTGTTTCTGGGACGACGATCACCGTTTCTGTTTTCTCTACGATCACCACGGCGGTCACCACGAGTGTTCTTTACTGCAGGGCGGTTAACCTCGGAAAGAACCTCGCCTCTGTAAATCCATACCTTAACGCCGATCTTACCGTAAGTTGTGTTTGCTTCCCAGAAGCCGTAGTCGATGTCAGCTCTGAGTGTCTGAAGCGGAATAGTACCTTCATGGTAGTGTTCTGCTCTAGCGATTTCCGCGCCACCAAGACGGCCGGAGCAAGTGATCTTGATACCCTTTGCGCCGAGTCTCATTGTGTTACGGATAGCCATTTTCATTGCGCGGCGGAATGCTACGCGGTTTTCAAGCTGAGAAGAAATGTTCTCAGCAACAAGCTGAGCGTTGAGGTCGGGCTGCTTAACTTCAACTACGTTGAGAGCTACGGGCATGCCAACCATCTTTTCAAGCTGTGCTTTGTATTTTTCGATCTGCTCGCCGCCACGACCGATTACGAGACCGGGCTTAGCGCAGTGGATGAATACTCTAACTCTGTGGCTGTCGCGCTCGATTTCGATCTTGGGCACGCCTGCCTTCTGGAGTTCGTTCTTGAGATATTCTCTGATGTTATAGTCGGAAACAAGAGTGTCGCCAAAAACTTCGTCTTTTGCGAACCATCTTGAATCCCAGTTCTTAATTACGCCCACACGCAAACCGTGGGGATTAACCTTTTGACCCATTTTAGCTACCTCCTATTTAGACTCTTTCTTTTACCACGATTGTTACGTGGCTTGTTCTCTTCAAAATTCTGTCTGCGCTTCCCTTTGCTCTGGGCATGATTCTCTTAAGAGTGGGGCCGGGGCAAACGAAGCATTCAGCTACGTAGAGCTTTGAAGGATCCATATGATTGTTGTGCTCTGCATTTGCAATTGCGCTTCCCAACAACTTTACAAGGTACTCAGATGCGCTCTTGGGTGTATTCTTAAGAATAGCCATTGCAACACCTGCATCCTTGCCTCTGATGAGGTCAAGAACGATCTTTACCTTACGAGGGGAAATTCTTGCATATTTAAGATGAGCTTTTGCTACATTGTTTTCCATACAATTCTTTCCTCCTTAATTATTTCTTACCGTTGTTGGATGTCTTTGATCCTGCGTGACCCTTGAAGGTTCTTGTAGGAGCAAATTCGCCAAGCTTATGTCCAACCATATCCTCAGTTACATAAACGGGAACGTGCTTGTGACCGTCATGAACTGCGATTGTGTGTCCAACAAATTCAGGGAATATTGTTGAAGCACGAGACCATGTCTTAAGAACTTTCTTCTCGTTCTTTTCGTTCATTGCACAAATTCTTGCGTAGAGCTTTTCTTCTACGAAAGGTGCTTTCTTCAAACTTCTGCTCATTTATATTCCCTCCTTATCTATCGTTTCTGCGTTTTACGATGAATTTGTTTGTTCTTGCCTTCTTATTTCTTGTCTTATAACCAAGAGCAGGCTTGCCCCAAGGTGTAACAGGAGAAGGACGACCGATGGGAGACTTACCTTCACCACCACCGTGAGGGTGATCGCAGGGGTTCATTACAGAACCGCGAACTGTGGGACGGATACCCATATGTCTTGTTTTACCAGCCTTACCGATCTTAACGGTGTCGTGCTCGATGTTACCAACCTGGCCGATTGTTGCCTTGCAGTCAAGACGGATAAGACGAACTTCACCGGAAGGAAGTCTTACCTGAGCCATGTTGCCGTTGTCCTTAGAAACGAGCTGTGCAGCTGCGCCTGCGGAACGAACGAGCTGAGCACCCTTACCGGGGTAAAGCTCAATGTTGTGAATGAATGTACCAACAGGAATGTTAGCAACGGGAAGTGTGTTACCGGGCTTGATGTCTGCATCTGCGCCGGAGTAAACAACGTCGCCGTCCGTAAGGCCTACGGGAGCTACGATGTAGCTCTTGTCGCCTGCTTCATTCTGAAGAAGAGCGATGTAAGCGCTTCTGTTGGGGTCGTACTCAACACCGATTACTGTGTTAGCAGTAGCGTCTGTACGCTTGAAGTCGATGATTCTGTACTTAATCTTGTTTCCGCCACCGTGATGACGAACTGTGATTCTACCGAGGTTATTTCTACCTGCGTGCTTTTTCTTTGTAACTATGAGACTCTTTTCAGGAGAAAACTTTGTGATCTCGTCAAAGGACGGAACAGTCATATTTCTTCTGGCAGGAGTCGTAGGCTTATATTTAATTGTAGGCATTTTTCTCTATCCTCCTGCTATTAGTTCATACCTTCGAAGAATTCGATGGTCTTGGAATCGCTCTTCAATGTAACGATTGCCTTCTTCCAAGCTGCTGTGTAGCCGCTTGTGTAACCCTGTCTCTTCGCTTTTCTCTTCATGTTGATGGTGTTAACCTTATCAACCTGAACGCCGAACATCACCTCAACTGCCTTTGCAATTTCGGGCTTTGTTGCGTTCTTTGCAACCTTGAATGTATATCTCTTATCAGCTATACGGTCCATGCTCGCTTCTGTGATAACGGGAGCAATAATAATATCCTGAATCATTTTCATTATGCGAACACCTCCTCAAGTTTTGCGATCGCTGCCTTAGAAACAACGAACTTATTTGCGTTAAGAACATCATAAACGTTCACTGTGTTAGCAAGTGTTGTCTTAACACCGGGAATGTTTGCTGCGCTCTTAACTACGCAGTTATCAACTGCATCAAGAACGATGAGTGCCTTTCTGTCAGCGCCGATTGCGTTAAGCATGTTAACGATTGTCTTTGTCTTGTAACCGTCAACCTTAATCTCGTCAACTACGATGAGATCACCTGCAGCAACCTTAGCAGAAAGTGCGCTGTAAAGAGCAACTCTCTTTGTCTTCTTGTTCATATCTACGCGGTAATCTCTGGGCTTAGGACCAAGAGCGATACCACCGTGTGTCCACTGAGGAGAACGAGTTGAACCCTGACGAGCTCTACCTGTACCCTTCTGTCTCCAGGGCTTTCTACCGCCACCGGATACTTCGCTTCTTGTAAGAGTGGACTGTGTTCCCTGTCTCTGATTCATAAGGAACGCTCTTACTGCAGCGTGGAGAACTGCTTCATTTACTTTTGCTCCAAAAATAACGTCAGACAATGTGATTTCGCCAACCTCTTTGCCTGCCATATTAACTACTTTTACGTTTGGCATTATTCAGTTCCTCCTTCCGCTTATGCTTTGCAAGATGTGCGAACGAATACGATACCGCCCTTAGGACCGGGGATTGCACCCTTAACTGCGATAAGGTTCTTTTCTGCATCAATCTTTACAACGTTCAAGTTCAAAACAGTAACCTGCTCGTTACCGTACTGACCAGCCATCTTCTTGTTCTTGAAGATTCTGGCAGGGTCGATAACACCCATGGAACCGGACTGACGGTGGATGGGACCAATACCGTGAGTCTGACCAAGCATGTGAAGATTCCATCTCTTGATAGCGCCTGTGTAACCACGGCCCTTTGTTATACCTGTAACGTCGACTTTTTCACCGGCGGCGAAGGTTTCGACAGTAATAACGTCACCAAGGTTGAGAGATGCGCAATCGTCAAGGCGGAATTCCTTGAGGTGCTTCTTGAGCTGTACGCCCGCTTTTTCGAAATGACCTTTTTCAGCCTTGGTAAGGTGCTTTTCCTTAACATCCATAAAACCAAGCTGAACGGCGTCATAACCGTCATTCTCGACAGTCTTCTTCTGTGCTACTACACAGGGACCTGCCTCAATTACCGTAACCGGAATAACGTTTCCGATTTCGTCGAAGATCTGTGTCATACCAATCTTCTTACCGATAATTCCACTTTTCATTTTTGTGTTCCTCCTGTAGGTTATTGGTTGACGCTTTGTATTTCACTTTCGTGCTACGCCAACTTGACCGACAAAAGTGTCGCCGTGCGACATTTTTGCGTGTTTGCTTTTCGCTTTTTTATGAAATCGAGTGCTTGATTAGGTATTAAACCTGAACTTCGATCTCAACGCCTGCGGGCAATTCAATATTCATGAGAGCTTCTGCAACCTTTGCAGAGGGCTTGAGAATATCAATGAGTCTTTTGTGTGTTCTGAGCTCAAACTGCTCACGGCTATCCTTGTACTTGTGAACCGCACGGAGAATTGTGATGATTTCTCTCTCTGTGGGAAGCGGGATAGGACCGCTTACTGTAGCGCCGTTTCTCTTAGCAACTTCAACGATCTTTTCAGCCGCTGTGTCGATAAGCTTGTGATCGTAGCTCTTGAGTCTAACACGGATTCTTTCCTTTACTGCCATTTTTAGTGCCTCCTTTTAAGATTTCGTCTTTCGTTCACTTGCCGCCAAACCACTATATATAGCGTTTCGCACGCGTATATATAATAAATGTAGCGTTTGCGACCGTCCGACGAGTTTGAGTGGGGCATTTTCCTTGAACACGGTATCGGATGTTTTGCGTTTTCCCTTACAAAAACGGACTTTGCGGTCTGGGTTGCGACCAACAAACTCCGGAATTAGCAAAAACCTTAGCCGATTTAAGGAATTTTTGCGCCCGTTTAACGGACATACTCCACGAAAATTACCCGCTTTCGCGGCAACCTCTCGCTTCATCGCATATCAAGCGGAGTTATTATATCATAAAAAAACCTCAAAATCAAGTATTTTTATTATATATTTTTATGTGAGTTTCGTAGAAGTTACACTTGTTTTCGCCCTATATTTTATATATTGTGCACAATTTTGACACATTTTTGTCAATATTTGGGCGTTTTGCGAACGAATTTTCGCATTTTTTTCAAAACACAGACCAAAAATTCTTGTAAAAACCGCCCAAATCACGCACAATTTCATAATTTGTTCACATTTGTGGACT
>CANBDB010000019.1 GCA_947367285.1 uncultured Clostridia bacterium
CTTATGGACGTTGATTTCAAAAAATCAAACGAGATGTTTATGGAAAGTATGGAGCTGTGGGGCAAAGGTTGCAAAATGGCGCTGAGTGCAATTGACGAGGCGATTGACTCCGGTCTGATGGCACTTACTGAGGAACAGGAAAAGAAACTATGCGAAATCTATTTGGAGACGCAAGATCGCGAGAAACAACATCCAAAAAATTGCTCGTGTAAGCAATGCCAGATTGCTGAGCCAATTCGCATTGCGGAAAATCTTCCCCAAGTATTAGAATTGTTGAGAAAGAAAAAAGGAGAATAATTATGTGTTTGTTCAGAAAAAAGAAATCAGAGGGAGCACCGCAAGTGAAGCGCGGCTTGGGCAGAGATTTTTACAGCATCTTTAACGATGATGTCGAAGCAAAGGCAGAAGCGAACACTTCCGAAAGAGAAACCGCTACATTTGGAAGGCGTTTTTACGAAATTTTTGATGATTCCGTAAAGGTCAAGAAGTTGGCCAAGGAAGAAAGGCATCGCTCATATATGGAACAGAACCGAAAAAGCATTATTTCGGAGTATAACGGTGATAACATTCGTGAACTGTCTTTGCTGTATCGTTGCTCTCAAAGCGATATCATCGCAATCCTGCGCGAGAGCATTGCGAAAAATGACAAGAACTGTTTGGTTAACAATATGGCAGAAGCCGTGACAAACAATTAAAAAATAGGAGGTAAATATGCAAGAACAAGAAAATATCGTTCACATCAAAATAATCGGAGTTGGTGGCGGTGGTACCAATGCGGTCGAGCGAATGCTCGATGCTAATGTTCCAATGGTAAAATACATAACCATCAACACCGATGACGGTGGTTATTTAGGCTCACGAGCGGAAACAAAAATTCAGATAGGGCGTAAAGAAACTAAGGGGCGCGGTGCGGGTGCTGATCCCCAAAAAGGAAAGTTGTCTGCCGAAGAGAACGAGGCTGAAATCGAACAAGCCCTATCCGAGTGTGAGATGGTGTTTATCACAGCGGGAATGGGTGGTGGTACAGGAACAGGCGCAGCACCTGTCGTTGCAAAAATCGCGCAGAAACTCGGTATACTGACGGTTGCAGTTGTGACAAAACCGTTTTCGTTTGAAGGCAACAGAAGAATGAAGAAGGCTGAGGAAGGAATACAAAATCTTGAAAAATACGCCGATGCTTTAATTGTAATACCAAATGAAAACTTGAAGCATATTTCCAACTCAAGAATCACCCTTAGTAATGCTTTTGCCATTGCCGATGATGTGCTGATGCAGACCGTAAAGAATTTGGTAGAACTTATTCAGAATACGGCATTTATCAACTGCGACTTCGCCGACATAAGCACTATTTTGAGAAAATCGGGATATATTCATACGGCAACTGGCAGGGCGGTCGGAAAAGATAAAACGCAAAAAATTATTGAGCAATTGAAACGCAGCGAACTTTTGAATATATCAATCGATGAAGCGACTGGGGTGTTATTGTATATTACTATCGCTGGCAATGTTGCGCTTGAAGATGTAGATGAAATTTCGTCGGCAGTTTCCGGAGTTTCCGATCCAAGCGTTAATTTGATATTTGGATTGAATTTTGATAAAAGCTTGGATGACGAGATTAAAGTTCTTCTCGTTGCGACACAAAAAATTGAAAATAAAGCATAACGTTAATATGCCGTGTGGACAAAATGGCGCTGTTGACAAACGCCTAAAATTTAAAAGCAGACACGCATTTTGAGCGTATCTGCCTGCAAAAAGCCATATTTTCGCATGGAGAGTGTCCTGTGAGCAGCTTCACCATGCGCTTTAGATTTAATGCGGTCGCGGAAAGAAGGCAATGCATAAATGCCTTGCCCAAGCCCCGCGTCCGCACGCGTTTCAAGTTATGGTTTGCTTTTTGATGCGAGAAATTGCCCTCACACCAGATCTGTCGTAGCCTCATTGCCGCATAGTATTCCGGCGTATCATTTTCGCTGCATTGAATTTCATACGCTGCTTGATTATAATTCCTGAGTATTGTTTTTTTCTTGCAATTCTCACCGATACATTTTGCTTTGAGCGGACAATTAGTGCAATCTTTTACTTTGCTGTAATATGCTTTTCCGGCGCGTTGAGGATTGTAATTGCCATATTCGATACGGCATCCTCGCGGACAATAATAGACGTCTTCCTTTTCATCGTATCTATAGTCGGATGGCTGAAAACGTTCTTCGTCTGTGTTAACTTTCTGTCTCGGAATATAGGTTTGTATTCCACGCTCATACATATCTGCGTGTATTTCAGAGCTGTCATATCCTTTGTCCGCACAAACTGCCTCTGTTTCAAAACCATATTTATCGATCTGTGTTTTGATTCTTTCGGAATGAACAGAACGGTCATTGGTGTTACCGGGCGTGACAAAAACATCTGTGATCAAACCGTGCTCGCCATCACAGGTTTGATGACTCAGATAGTGAAATCCGTTTGGCTTTCCGGGGCGGTGCATATATCCGCTTTCGGGGTCAGTTGTACTTATTTTGATCTCCTTGGTCTTAGGTGTTTGTTTTTCTTTGTAGTCTTCTTTTAACAATCCTTCAGCTACCGCTTGTTCATTCAGTCGCTGTAAATATGCACTCGGCTCGTCTGCGACAGTAATAGTTTCATAAAGATCGTTTCTCGCGTTAGCGCGGACGTGAGTTGAGTCGGTAAGCAGAAGCTTGCCCGTAATGAGCCCCTTCTCAATGCAAAGACGCACAACCTGCTCGAAAACGTCCTCGAACAGTGTTGTGCCGTTGAACTTACGACGGCGAAGCTGCGAAAAAGTGGAATGGTCGGGCACGGGTTCATCAAGGTTGATACCTAAGAACCAGCGATACGCGATGTTTACCTGCACTTCCTGCTCCAAGCGGCGCTCCGAGTCGATTCCGTACAGGTAACCCAACAGCATCATCTTTACAATTACGACAGGATCGACGGAACGGCGACCAGTATTTGAATACAGTTCGGCAACCTTGTCATACACGAAACTAAAGTCTACCAAGGAATCCAAATCCCGAAGAAAATGCTTCTCCGGCATCAAAGATTCCATTGTAACGCAAAGCATTTTCTGCTGTGCGCCGTGTTCGCGATCCATCATAATTTCACACCCCGCCCGTTTTTCTTATTATACCATAGAGTTGTGAACTTGGCGTGAAATCCTGGCGTTTGTCAACAGCGCCAAAATGTCCACACGGCAAAGTGCTTATTGTAATTCTTGTTCGGTAAAAACAGCAAGCATTATTCTTGCACCGAGTTTGAATGCATACGTGAATAGTTCGCGTTCGTTGATGTCGGTCAACTCATTATAGCAATCGTCGAACTTTTCAAGGAGTTCCTTTTGCTGATTGTTTAGCGTAGAAAGCAAGTTATCGTGGTGATCGGCTATGTATTCCATCAATTGCTTCGTTTCATTGTCTTGGCTTCTGCAATCGGTATTGGGGCAGATATTGCCGTAGAATAATTCTTCAAGGATAGATCTCATTTGTAGATGACCTCCTTGAGAACAGTTTCTTCCGCGCTTGCCTTGACATTGTTCATCTCGGCAACCCAACGGAGCATATCGCGAGCTTTCAAATTCTCGTCAATATCTCTTTCGGCTGCAAGGCGAGAGATGATGGTTTCAAGCATTCGGTTTGCTTCAAGATCGATTTCATGTAACCGAGCATTCAATGTGCCTTCGGTTAGCAATGTGGTATATCTTCCGCGACGATGATTCTTAATATAGTCAAGATAAAACTGCCCGTACTTGCCAATTTGATAATTGGTTTGTTCGGGCAGCTTCATTTCCGGAATAAGACGCCCGCTTTCTTCACGATAGGTTCCGCCAAGTTGTTCATACAATGTTTTCATTACAGTATCTCCATTCAAATTATTATTTGCGATATACTGTATCGATTGTCTTTACCACTAATTTTAGAAACCTTCGTTATCGGAGCTTATCTTAAAGCAAGTGCGCCAATAAGTATTTTCTTTTTTTACTTTCTATCCTGCTCGATAAGAATCTTAATTGCCTCGATAGCAACGCGAATAGCCGCCTCGGTGTCAACGTTATGTGTGTCGTCGGAGTCAAGTCCCGCGTCAAATCTTTCCTGGTTCCAAACTACCGAGAAAACACCGCCGGAGCGTTTTCTGAGAAGTGAGGAAACAACAAAAAGTGTGCCGCTTTCCATCTCACTCGCCTTTACACCGAGCTTTTTCCAAGCATCCCACTGTGCGAGGAGCTGGGGAGCTGTGGGCATTTTAGCAGGTCTATGCTGACCGTAGAAGGAGTCCTTTGCCTGAACTACGCCAACGTGGTAGTCGCATTTTTCTCCCTTTGCCGCTTCACGAAGCGCAAAGAGAACGTCGGTATCGGGGACTGCGGGGAAGATTGCAGGTGCATATTCAAGAGAAGTTCCGTCCTGGCGAACCGCGCCGTTTGCCACAACCACGTCGCCTGCCTTTACGTCAAGATCAATGCCGCCGCAAGTACCAACGCGGATAAATGTTTCAACACCAACCGCTGCAAGCTCTTCAACGGCAATTGCGGTGGAAGGGCCACCGATACCCGTGGAGCAAACACTCACCTTTTCGCCGTTCAAATAGCCATTCCAAATGCAATATTCACGATTGGTTGCAAGGTATGTGGGGTTATCAAAAAACTTTGCGATCTTTTCGCATCTTCCGGGGTCGCCGGGGAGAATACAATATTTGCCCACTTCGCCGGGGGCTGCAGGGATATGATATTGTTTACCTTCTGTCTGAAGCATAATTTTTACCTCTCTTTTTGTTTAGTCATCCCCGAGCATACTGTTGCCGGGGCAGGAGTAGTCGATTTCAAGATACTCGGCAACGGTTGCCGCAATATCCGAGTAGGTCGGGCGAGTGCCGAGGTTTCCGGGCTTAACGTTCTTGCCGTACATGATGCAGGGAACATACTCTCTTGTATGGTCGGTGTGATGGTCACCGGGATCGCATCCGTGATCAGCAGTGATGATGAGAATATCGTCATCACTCATGCCCTCAACAAAGGAGGGAAGCCATCTGTCAAACTCCGCAAATGCATTTGCGTAGCCGTCGATATCCTGGCGGTGACCGTAGAGCATATCAAAATCAACGAGGTTGATAAAGCAAAGGCCCTCAAAATCGTGGTCAAGCGCATCAAGGGAAAGCTCCATGCCCTCTTTATTGGAGTGGGTGAAGGTTTTGTAGCTCACGCCACGTCCTGCAAAAATATCGTAAATTTTACCGATTGCATAAACGGTCTTACCCTGCTCGATTATTGCATCAAGCACAGTCTTGCCATAGGGCTCAAGTGAGAAATCGTGGCGATTTGCCGTTCTCTTGAAGGGATACTCGCCCTCAAAAGGACGCGCAATAACTCTACCAACGCTATGCTCGCCGCAAAGAATTTCACGTGCGATACGGCAGTATTCGTAGAGCTGCTCGATGGGTACGATATCCTCGTGTGCGGCTATTTGGAAAACGGAGTCCGCACTTGTGTAAACAATGAGATCTCCCGTTCTAAGATGCTCCTCACCGTAGTCGCGGATTACGTCCGTACCCGAATAGGGAAGGTTGCAAAGTACACGTCTTCCCGTTCTCGCAGTGAACTCGTCAAGAATTTCCTTGGGGAAGCCGCTTGGGTAGGTGGGAAGGGGAGTGTCGGAAACGATACCCGCGATTTCCCAGTGACCGATGGTGGTATCCTTACCCTTGGAGCGCTCCGCAAGACGCGCTACGCGTGCGGTGGGATTTTCCACGGTGCCGAGAAAATCGAGTCCGTCGATATTTCCTATTCCCATCTTGCGAAGATTTTCGCAAGAAAATTTTTCTGAAGTTGAAATTCTCTTAATCGTGTGGCAGTCCCTGTCGCCAAAGAGCGCACAGTCGGGCATAGCACCCGCACCGCACGAGTCGAGAACTATTAAAAATACTCTTTTTTTCATTTAGGTTTTCCTTTTTCATTCATAAAGTGTAATATCATCGTGATCTTCGCTGTTAAAATACCATTTCAACGGATTCTCACGAATGTATTTGACGTGAAGGTCATAGTCCTTTTCGTCGCGAATTATGTGGTCAAAAAATGATTTTTGCCATATTGGTTGCCCGATTTGTTTAGTAATATATCCTTTGGTTTGATTTACAATTTGATCTATCGTAGGGGCGCCCATTGGGCGTCCGTTTTGATCAAAACAAATAATCAGCAAAAGATGAATGTGGTCAGGCATAATAATATAGTCGTCAACCGACACCGCAGAATAAACATCTTCTATATTCTTGATTGCACGTTCAACTATCAATCCATATGAAGATAGTTCGAAATCATACGGACGCCCAATGGGCGCCCCTACATCGGTCCAAAAGTAGTTTTTTCGTTCTTTGGTACATATTGTTAAGAAATATCCACCCGAAGAACTATAATCATACCATTTAATACGGTGTTCTTTTCTGTTCCTGTATTCCATAACTTATTTTTGCACTTTAATGCCCTTGGATTTCAAAAATTCGATAAATTCCTCGGCATTTCCGAGCGTAAAGGAGTCTTTTTTGAATATATAAGCAAGCTTTGCGTTAGTCATAACATAAATATAGTTCTTGGTTTGTTCCACGTTCCTAATATTATCAAAATGCAACGTGTTTTTTGTTTCAAGAATGATATGTTCAATCCTATCCTCAAAAACTGAAATTTCAACAATTAAATCTTTTCCGTTAGAAGTTTCTTTGTCTCGCGCTATTAAAATTTTTACTTTCTGCAAATATGAAAACAGGAACACAAGAGCCATCACAATGCCTAAAACCAAATAAAAGGCAAAAAGTGAAATGTCATAAGTCAAAAGGGAGAACAAAATCAAAACAGTATAGCCTATATAGACAATTTTGAAGTGAGTTGCCGTAAGGTAGTTGTGCTTATAAAACTCCTTTATGGTTTTCTCATCTCTCACAAAGCTATTTTTAAATAAAGGTTCGTTCATATATCTACCCTAGCTTAAAATCCTATACCCAAAACAAGCTCAAATGACATAATTCCCTCTCCATTCAAATCTTCTACAACTATTGCGTTAAGATCAAATATTCTTTCTCCGATTAAAACCTTATATCCTATTGTATATGTGGTTTGCTGCGTTTTGGGAATCACAGTTGACGAAAAATGTGTGTACATTTGTGTTAATTCTTTGTATTCAACATTACTTGAAAGCACCAAATTGAATTCCGCCTCGAATTTGTTTACCATATCCTCAAGGTCGGTTTTAGAAATATTAGCGTCCGGGTGAACATAGGTAGCCGCTTTTTCAAAATTTCTATCACCGAGCGCACCAACAAATTCCTTGAGCAAAGCATCTGCATTTTGGGCATCTTCGATAATATTACAAGACGAGAAAAAAGTTAGACACAAAGCGAGAATAAGAACCAAAATGATTATTTTTTTCATATTTTCTTCCTTTCGCAAAGTCAATTTTTTGGATAGCTAATTACAGTTTTTTAGATAAGCAGAGCTTTTTAGTCGCTTTTTCTTTGAAGCGAAAGGCCCAAAGAAAAAGCTAACAAAAAGAAATGCCGCTTTGCGCTAACGCCGCGCGGGCGACCGCTTTTGAAAAAGCGGTGCAAAACAATCGCGAAAATTGAGCATCAACAAGTTAAATATTCTCAAGCTTAACCGCGGTTTCAAGCGCGAGGGTCATCATATCCGTAAAGGAGTTTTGGCGCTCCTCGGCGGTACAGCCCGTATGCTCGATAAGGTTATCGGAGATTGTGCAAATCGCAAGAGCGCGCTTGCCGTAGCGAGCCGCGTTCATATAGAGCGCTGCCGCTTCCATTTCAACCGCCATAACGCCCATCTTTTCGCCCCACTCACAGTCGGGGAGAGCACCGTTTTCACGGAGGGGTGCATCACGGTAGAAGGTATCGGACGAAAGAATATTACCAACCTTATATTTAAGGTTCAATTCCTCAGCAGTCTCAACGCATTTGCGGAGCATTGTGAAGTCGCAAATGGGTGCATAAGTGCCGGGAAGTTTAAAGTTACAAGCAAAATTGGAGTTTGTGCAAGCGCCCATACCCATTACGATGTCACGAAGCTGAATATCGTTTGTGAGAGCACCCGCTGAGCCGATTCTCATAATGTTTTCAACACCAAAGAAGTTATAGAGCTCGAAAGAGTAGATGCCGATTGAGGGCATACCCATACCACTCGCCATTACACTAACCTTAACTCCCTTATAAGTTCCTGTGTAGCCCTGAACACCGCGCACGTTATTTACAAGAACGGGGTTTTCAAGGAATGTTTCTGCTATAAATTTTGCGCGAAGGGGGTCGCCGGGCATGAGCACGGTCTTGCCAAAATCGCCTACTTCCGCTTTAATATGAGCTGTCGCCATTATTTTGTTCTCCTGTCTTTACGATTTTTACAATTCTTGATGTACCGAGACGGCTTGCACCGAGGTTGATAAAGTCCTCAGCATCCTTAATAGAGGAAATGCCGCCCGCTGCCTTAATGAGAGTTCCGTTTGAAACGTGATTTGCAAAGATCTCAACGTCATGGCGTGTTGCGCCTGCGGTAGAGAATCCAGTGCTTGTTTTGATATAGTCCGCTTTACTTTCGGAAACGATCTCGGTCATCTTAACCTTTTCCTCGTCAGTGAGAAGGCAGGTCTCGATAATAACCTTGAGAATTTTGCCGTTGCAAGCATCCTTAATAGCGTTGATTTCAGCGAGAAGCTCGTCGTACTTTTTGTCCTTGAGCCATCCGATATTGATTACCATATCAATTTCGTCCGCACCGTTAGCAACTGCATCCGCAGTTTCAAAAACCTTGGTAGCTGTTGTGCTATAACCGTTGGGGAAGCCGATTACCGTGCAAATTGCGAGTCTTTCGCCGCAATATTCCTTTGCCTGCTTTACATAAGAAGCAGGAATGCAAACGGACGCGGTCTCGTATTTCATGCCGTCGTCGCAAATAGCTTTAATTTCAGACCAAGTAGCACTCTGTGCAAGAAGTGTGTGGTCAACTTTTGATAAAATGTCTTTGATTTCCATAATTGTTTTCCTTTCTTTTTGTGGGTTTAGATGGTTTTCCAATATAAGTATATCATATATATATTTAATTTACAAGATTTTTTTGATGTCTTTTTTACGTTTTGACAGAAAATTGTCAGTAATATCAAAGAAAAACGTGATAAAATTAGATTGGGAATGGAAATATTTATGAAAGGAGAGTGAAAAATGACTTGGGAAATTGCAGTTGGCATTTTTGGAATAATTTCCGCTTTTATTGCCGTTATGAACGTGGTGGTCAAGATAAATTCCACACTTTCAAAGCTTGAGGCGGCAGTTGTTCAGCTAAAGGAGTGCATGGAGCACCAATCGGACAAAAATGCGCATTTTTATACGGTGCTTGCTGAGCACGAGAAGAAAATTTCCGCACTCGAGAGAGAAATGGGGGTGCGCATATGAAAATAGATTGGAAAAAGAAGCTCGCAAGCCGCAAATTTTGGGCCGCTCTCGGTGCGCTCGCGGTTGCCGCTTGCGCCCTGTTCGGTATCGATAATCTCACCGCCGAAAAGCTTGCCGCGCTCATCAGCGCGCTCGGAGTGCTCGCAACCTACATTATTACCGAGGGTTATCTCGACGGAAAGTCGATGTAAATCAATAAAATACAAAAACCACCCCAACGGGTGGTTTTTTATTAAATTTCAATCACATTTACGTCCGTTATTGCTTGTGCAAGCTCAACGTCGCGATTTTGGCAGGTGAAGAGCACGCACTGTGCGTTCTCGGCACGGTCGGCTATCGCGCGGAGTGTATTTTTGGCGCGTCTGTCATCAAGCTGGGAGAGGCACTCGTCCATATAGATGGGCGGATTTTTCTCACCAAGAAGCGTTTCTATGAGCGCAAGGCGAACGGAGAAATAAACTGCATCAAGCGAGCCCTTACTAAGCGAGTCGATATGGCGCGTAGCACCGCCTGCAAAGATGGAAAGTGACATATTTTCGTCCACATAAAGCTCGCTATACTTTCCGTCCGTTATCGCTGCGAGGTTTTGCTGTGCTCTATCCTTAATTCTCGGAGTGATGTCGGATTTTATGCGCTGTGATGCGAGGTTGACAGTTTCCATGGCAAGACGAATCGCTTCAAAGCGGAGCTTTAGAGTTTCAAAACGCTCTTCCTCGGCTTCGATTTCGGGGAAAATCTCGCTTGAAGGTCTTCTGCCTCCCGAGGACACAAGTCCTCGCTCGATTGCAGCCTTATACTGACCGTACTGATTTGTGCGGTGGAGCGCAAGATCCCTCTCCGCTTTGAGTCTATCGAACGGTGTATTCTTTATCTTGTCCTCAATTTCAGGTGTGAGGCGCGCACGAATTGCATCCTCATTAAATCTCTCAAGTTCGAGAGTGATTGATTTAATGAGCGTGGAGTTTTGCTTTGCGCAGTCCTCAAGCTCGCTTTTTTGCTCAAGATAGGTCTTCATTTTCTCCGCAAGGGAGGAAAGTGCGTCGGCATCCCCACCGTTCTCGGTAGAAATTCCGAATTTTGAGAGGAGGGAAGCCGCCTTAATTCTCTCGCTCGTGAGCATTTGCTCGCTCATGGACAGGCGCATTTTGGCGCTTTCAAGTGCCGCGGATCTTTCTTTATAAACGGTACGGCTTTCGTTAAATTTTTCAAGCATTTGCTTGAGCTCGGGAGCATTTTTTGCGCTGAATCCTTCGCCCATTTTATTAATAAAATCTTCAATTTCGCGCTTTGCCGTAGCATACTGATTATAGGAAACTATAGCCGCCGCCGAAAGTACCGCACCGAGAAACGCAACCGTCAGTGCGCCCGAGGTATTATTCATGACAAACGCAAGAATTGCGGCAAAGACGAGTAAAATTCCACCCACAATTCCAAAGGAAGTGAAGAGGAAGAGGGAATTGCTCTGCTTTCTGAGTTTCGCACCGAAATACGCATCAGCGCTGCTTGGAGAGCCGTATTCCTCGATTAGCTCAGAAAGCGCGCCGCTATTTTGGTACGTTACCGCACCAAGATCTTTTTCACAAACTTCAAGCACTCTTTTTGCCTCACTGTGTTCGTTTTCGGCTCTTGTGAGCGCATCCGCAGTGCTTTTTGCAAGTGCGAGGGATTCGTATGATGCCTCTTTGGTATCAAAGCTTGCGCCAAGATCAAGCTCGCGGATCTTGTCCTTGAGCACTCCATCGCTCTTCCTGAGCTCGCGAAGCTCGGCAAATTTTCCAAGGCGCACCACGTCATCATATGTATCGCACATTCTTTGTGCTATTTCAAATTCTTCTTTTGATTTTGCAAGCGCAAGCTCGACCCTTTCAAGCTCGTCAATGTTTTTTGCGTTCTCGTTTTCTTGAAGTATCGCGCCACGGTGCTCGCTTCTCAGGCGCTCGAGAGCGGTCTCACTCTCGTACATAAGTCCGCCCTTGCCGTTGACGTGCAAAATTCTTCTTCTTTCCGCGTCGAGCATTTTGATAGCACCCTTTACGTCGGTGCTTTCGTCGCCCGCGGAGAGAAGGTTATCAATTACTCCCTTAACTGCGTCGCCATTGAGCATCACGGTTTCAAGCTGCTTGATATTGCACATACTGTCGTATGCCTGAGAGTTTATTCCGAGAAAATGCTCTCCGGGAACTTCGCCCGTGAACACCTCGTTGCCATTCTCAAGGTCGATTACTCTCGCCTTGTCAGTGAAAGTTCCTCTCGCTCCCTCGCGTCCGATTCGCTCAATGCGATATCGCTTTCCGTCCACATCCTCAACAATCAGTGATCCTGCCGCAAGTCCCGTGTTCCATGAAATAGCGCGCTCGCGCTCTCCAACCGCAACGTTGGGATTCTTTCTTCCCACACCGTAGAGCGCAAATTTTATGAATGCCAAAAGTGTCGACTTGCCCGACTCGTTATCACCTCGGACAATGTTCAAACCTTCAGACAAGCGAATGACCTTGTCCTTAAATTTTCCAAATTGGATTATGTTTAGTTCAATAATCTTCATATGTGCTCTCCATTAATCTACACCGATCTCGCGTTTATCAAGGGCGGCGAGGGCAAATTTAAGTGCCAATGATGCCTTTACGCGCTCGCGCTCGTCCGCAGAATTTAACTGTGGAAGAAGTTGGCGGTAAATCTCGCCCCTTACGGTCATATCGCCCTCGAGGTACTCAAGGTCAAAGTCCGTGCTACTGTTATTTTTGATTTGCAAGAGTGCGAGGTGGGAAAAGGCAGGTGAGGTTTCTATTCTAACCTTACCAACTGAATAACTCGACGGAACGGAGCCCGAAAGCACCACCCTGAGTGCGGTATTCTCACCATAGCCCTTTTGTGCGACCACGGTTTCGATTTTTCTAATCACATCCTCGTCATTGTTAAATGAGGTTATATCAATTTTTTCAATTTCGTAAGAGAGGGTCGAGAGCTTTATTCTCTCAAGCTCGGCACGTCCGCTTTCACGGTCGATATCCACGATATAAGCTCCGCCTTCGCCAAGCTCGTCAAAGCTTCTGCCCTGTGGAAAACCACTATAAGCAATAAGCGTGTTGCCGATTCTTTGAGGCTCTGGAGCAATGTGAACGTGTCCAAGCGCCGCGTAAGCAAAGCCTGCATCAGCTATCTCCTGCGCGTTGAGAGGCGCGTATTTGTGAAACTGAGAGAAGAGATTTCCGTGTGCACAAAGGATATTTATATTGGTGTCGGAGAGGGGAATCTCTGTTCCGAGCGGATTTTTCTCATATCTGTCGGATGTGAAGGCATATCCGATAACGCTCACACCAAGCTCGTCGAAGTCAAATCTGCCAAGCTCTGTCGAGGTGAAAACAAAAGCATTCTCGGGCAGTGCCTTATCGGCATACGTTCCGTTTTTGATATAGTAATCGTGATTACCGGGGGCAATCACAACAGAACAACCTGCAGTTGCGATGGCATCGAACACCGCTTTTCTGGTCGAGGCGGTGCAAAAAGGTGTATCAAATGTATCTCCCGAGATGAGCACAAGCTCCACTCCTCGCTCGCGGCCAATTTTAAGAGCTCTCGCAAAGCAATTTCTCAATTCTTCGCGTTTTTGATCCGCAACGTCCTTTTCAAAACCCGAAAAGGCACTGTCGAGGTGAAAATCTCCGAGGTGAAGTATTTTCATTCTATTTTTCCTCCATCTATGAAGTTAAATAATATTTATTAGCCTAATTATATCATAGGTATATCAACTTTTCAATGGCAAAGGGAGATTTGTTCACAAATTATTAATAAAAATAATGTAAAATGTATATATTATGATGGCGTGGTGTGTGCCATGCGCAAAAAAGGAGTGAGAAGACTTGTCAAATCGAGGCAGAAAAATGAATAATTCGTACAAGTCGGGCAGGCTTTCGCGCGCGGGACGTTTCTCGCGTCAAAAGATGAATCTCACCCCGATAATCATACTCGTTTGCGTTCTTCTCAGCTTCATTATCGCAATGGTGCTCGGAAATTATCTCGGTGATATTGCGGAGCAATCGCAAAACACTACCACCACTCCGGGCGATTCTTCTCAACTTTCGCCACCTGTGGTTGACAAAGTGAATCCCTCAATCAACCTTAACGCATATTTTGCGGATATGACGGGCGCAGATCCTGAGTTGAGTCTTTCCTTGCAAACCGAGAATGCGAGAGAGAAGGGCAACTCGCTCTTTATTGAGCTTATCGACTCCTACGGCAAGTTGATATACACCTCGGACAAGGCGAGTGATATTGGATATCCTTGCAGGGATAATCTATCTCTTGATCGCCTTGCAAATCACTTCGCGTATTATGACGACTATGCGGTGGCGCACTTTAAGAGCGATTTTTCCGCCAATCTTGATGCCGACCAACGCGTAAAGGTGCAATCGGATGAAATTTTGATTATCTCCGAGGCGTGCGAGGGCGCGTTTTCAGAGGTTATTGTTGAGTTTGAGGGCAATATCACAAAGAGCAATTTGATTTATTATCAATCGTACCTGTTGAATTTGAAGCTCGCGTGCGAGGGTGTGCCGATTGGCGTGAAGCTTTCGTACAGTTTCCTTGCCAATTCCGAGAATTCGGGTCTTGTGGCGGATATTATGAAGTTCGCCGACTATTACGTTTTTGATATTGGCGAGCTTGATGCCGACGGTATCGAGGGCGCTCTTGCGCCAATAATTTATCTTCTCGAAAGATATGAAAACGCGGTTATTCTCGGCAGGGGCGAGGGAGATAGCGCAGTCCTTGTGGCGCGAATCGAGGCGCTCCGAAATAAAGGCGTGGAGAGTTATATTGTTAAGTAAAATAAATGAAAAGCAACGGACTTTCGTCCGTTGCTTTTTTTGTAGTGATGCGTGGTAGGAAAGTTAGTTTATTGCGGAGCGGACGCACACAGTGCGCCCCTACAATTTAATGCACATAGTACGTGATGTGTTTATAGAATTTAGTAATACTTTATTGCGACAATGGCGAAGCCTCTATAAAAGTTTTTGCCAAGCTTTTTTCAAAAAGCGGGTTACCATTTTTTCATTTCACGTTTGATGCGGACAACGATAACTGAGATGTCGTCGGTGGGAGATTTCATTTCGGCTTTCGCGCGACGAATAATTTTGTCGGCAATAGCGGACGGTTCTTCGTCGCACAGGACGGGGTCTCGGAGCATTTTTGTGAGGTAGGCGTGGTCCTCTCCATCGGCAAATGCGCCATCACTGAGCATCACGATAATATCGCCATCCTCGCAGGAAATATCTATTTGCTTGGCATCAAGGGCATTTAGAATTCCTATAGGAAAGCTCGGCGAGGATAGTTTGAACACGTTTCCGCGTCTAACAACAAGGGTGGGCGCAGCACCGCTTTTTATAAGAGTTAATGCCCCTGAATAGAGGTCAAATTGCAACAGGTCCACGGTGGCGGAGCACTCGTTTTCACTTCTCACCCCCTTGGCTCGCAGGACACTATTGAGCATTTTGAGTGAGGTTTCCATTTTGTTACCCGCAGTGAGCATATTTCGCAAAAATGCATTAGCGAGCTCACTCACGAGGGCAGCGCCCTGTCCCGTTCCCATGCCGTCGCTTATGAGCGCGTAGAGATAATCATTTTTGTTTTCGAAAATACTGACTGTGTCTCCGCAAATGCGCTCTCCCTCGCTGTTTGCCGTGGCGAAGGCGCACTCGGCACTATAAGCGCGTTTGGCGCAAATTTGCATATTTACCGAACCAAATGCAAGCTCAAAAGTGGGGTCGGAGAGGGCTCGGCGCGTAACCTTTTCAAGCCCCTCCTTTAGCGCCGTAACATCCGCAGCTCGCTCACTAAGGTCGAGTCCGCGCGCCATTATTCTCAGTTTTCTTTTTCCAAAAACACTCACACTATGCTCGCCATACCCCTCGCTCGCGATAACTCGGGCGAGTTTTTTTGCCATTGAGGGATCGCTTTTCAGTTCCTCGTCATTTTCCGCAAGGGCATCATTGAGAATTTTTGAAATTGCGTCATAATCGAGCGCGAAAATCTCTGTTTTTTCGGTTTGGAGCGCCTTTTTGGTGGCTATCGCGCAGGATTTGTTGACATCTTCTATTATTTCTACCGAGTTCGGACATCGCTTTTTAAATTCATCCGAGAGGTTTTTGTGCTCGGCAGCGCCCGAGGAGTGAAGCTTCACGGTAATCTTTTTCATAGCCTCAAGCGTGGCGCTGTATTCGGTGCCGTAACACACCTCACGGCTCTCGCAAAAGGCACATTTTTTCTCAAAACTTGCCTCGCAAATTCTATGAAGGTCGAGCATTGTTGGGCGCTTTAGCTTTGAGGAAAGGTTATAGAAAATTTCGGAGAGTGTTGAAAATGAGTCGGAGAGTGCCTTGAGTTTTTCATCCTGGAGTGTGATTTTTTGCTCGTTCATCATTGCCGAAACAGAGATATTTTCTTCCTCCTCCAAGAAGTCGAAAAAGCGCTCCACGTCCTCAAAAAATCCGATTCGCTCAGCAGTGCAAAAGAGCATTGATGCCGAAAGGAGCGCGGGGAAGGTTGAGCCGAGGGCGGCGAGCCCCTCAACATATACGCCCCAAACAAGCCCTACAATACATGCGGCAACACTCGCACCAAAGCGGGAAATCTTAGAAATCGAGACGTACGCGATAGCGCAAAAGGCAAAGGTCGGTGCGTGTATGGGCGAGACAGCAAGTCCAAAGAGAAGTCCTGCGCTCATTCCGTAAATTATTCCTTTTTTGCAGGCGTAGAGGGTTGCAAGTGTGGCTATGAAAATTTGTGTGGAGATGCCGACGAGCTTTACTCCGTCAAGAGAAAATATCAGCGCCGCTATGAGAAATCCTGCGGAGAGGTCGCAGAGTTTTTCCTTTACGGGAGTAATGGAAAATGCTCTTTTTTGGCGCGCGCGTTGTTCAAAAATTTCAAAATACCAGCTGAAAAGAAGTGTTCCGATGGGGGTTATGACAAGGTAAAATATCGCTCCGAAGAGGTCATAAAATCGAAATCCACCCGCGACTATATTCCAAATACCCACAGAAAAAACTCCTACGGCAGAGCTCATCATTTTGAGGTAAGTATGCTCATCAAAGAGGTTTGAAAAACCGCGAATTACGGTTATATCCGAACCGCCCTTTTGCGAGGTAGGTCTATTATCAAGGAAGAGCCGCGCGAAAATTCGCAGCGCCAGAGTAACGCATCCGCCCACGATTTTCGGGAAGGATATTTCACCCCCGCCAAATGCGGAAAGTATTATTCCGACGAGCACGAAAGGCGCTTGTCTTGAGCCGGCGGCGAGCAGGGAATAGGCAAGGGGGGTGGTTTCAAAAAGCATATTTTTAGTACCGAGAAGTATGCCGAAAAACACGTACGCGACCGCGCGTGCGCTCTCGATTATTATCTCCTTCTTGGTTGCCCGTTTTTCGTTTATCGCGCGCTTCGGGGTGGCGATTTTTGCGGTTTTGTGATTGTCCATTTTTGTTCGTCCTTTTCTATAAATTGGGGTGATGCTACAATAATATTTGCTCACATTTGACACCTCGTGTGCAAAAAAATAGGTCGAAGTTGGGCAG